>NZ_JAMOKY010000070.1:0-5460 GCF_024499815.1 Stenotrophomonas testudinis
CCACGCGACTGCGCGTTCTGCGCGGCGGCCGCATCGGCGGCGGACGGGGTGACCGCTGCGGTGGCCGCAGGCGCGGCCGGGCGGGCGGCCGTTGCCGGGCCATCGCCCGGCCACTCGATCACCAGCTTGGATTCATTGCCTTCACGCTGCATCTGCGGGCGGAACGGCGACACCGACGCAGCAAGGTCGAAAACGACACGGAACGTGCCCGGCACCGGCTGACCGGTGCGGACGGCGGTGACCACGCCCTGCGCGGCCGGCATCTTCAGGTTGTGCACGGCGCTGGAATCGGGGAAGTCGATCACCAGGCGGTTCGGCGAGGACAGCGACAGGGTTTTGTAGCCGCCGCTGCCCACCAGGGAGATCTCAGCGCGGGTACCGCTCGCGCCGGTATTGAGCTGGACCTGGCGGACCTCACCTGCCCACGCGCAGACGCTCGTCAGACCTAGTCCGACGGCGGCACAGATGGCGATGAGACGGTTCCCCAGGCGCATGGTCAGGATTCAATCACCGCGCTGAACGGAATGCAACACCTTTTTCCTTAATAATCCGTAACCTGCCGGTGTTTGTTCTCGTCAGCCGACAGAAATGGCCTGCAAGTCGCCCCCATCGGGAAGTCGACCCAGCCATTCACGGCCCACGTCGCCGGCCCCAGTGAGACGGACGCGCCGCCCCTGCCCTTCGATTTCCAGTGCCACTATCAGATCGGTGGGCGGCAGCGCGCCGGCGCCGCGCTCAGGCCATTCGACCAGCCACAGCACCGCACTGCCCTCGTCCAGGCCGAGGAAATCCAGCTCACCGGCCTGGCCGATGCGGTACAGGTCCAGGTGCCACGCTTCGCCGCCACTGGACAGCGGATAGCGCTCGACCAGGGTGTAGGTGGGGCTGCGGATCGCACCCTGCACCCCGAGCGCGCGCAGCAGCGCACGGGCCGTGGTGGATTTGCCGGCGCCGAGGTTACCGCGCAGCTCGACCAGCGCCTGCGGGGGCCGCGTGGCGGCCAGCCACTGGCCCAGCAGTTCGGTGGCTTCGCTGTCGGCCAGGAAGAATTCAGTCATTGCAGGGGTTCCGGGTTGGCCAGCCGCCGCAGGGGCACCAGCAGATCAGTAGGGAGCAGACCACGCGCGCCATCGAGGGCAGCGACATCGCCGGCCAGCGCGTGCAGCAGCGCGCCACACGCGGCGGCATCGAAGGCATCCAGGCCCTGCGCGCGCAGGCTGGCGATGATGCCGGTGAGCAGGTCACCCATGCCGCCCACGGCCATGCCGGGATTGCCGGCGGCGATCAGGCGCGGAGTGCGGCCGGGGGCGGCGACGATGCTGCCGGCGCCCTTCAGCACCACCACGGCGTGGTAGCGCTCGGCCAGCGCCTGGGCGCAGTGGTAGCGATCGGCCTGGATGTCGGCCCTGTTGCATTCCAGCAGACGCGCGGCCTCACCCGGGTGCGGAGTCAGAATGGCATCGGGCAGCGCGCGTGGGTCGCGGGCGAGCAGGTTCAGCGCATCGGCATCGAGCACCAGCGGCTTGCCACAGGCCAGCACGCGGGTGAACAGCGCATGCGCCCAGTCGTCCTGGCCCAGGCCGGGGCCGATGGCCACGACCTTGGCCTTTTCAAGCAGGCCGGGCAGCGCGTCGCCATCTTCCAGCGCATGCACCATGGCCTCGGGCAGGCGCGCCAGCAGCGGGCCGACATGGTCGCCGCGGGTGCCGATGCTGAGCAGTCCGGCACCGGCGCGCAGGCCGGCCTCGGCAGCCAGGGCGATGGCCCCACCACTGCCGTGGTTGCCGCCCACGCACAGCACGTGGCCGGATTCGCCCTTGTGGGTATTGGCGCGCCGTGGCTTCAGCAATGCCGGCAAGCGCGCACCCGTCCAGTGCTCGGCCGCGGCCGAAACGCCCTGCCACGCCGCCTTGGGCAGCTGCAGCGCGGCCAGCGCCGGTTCGCCTGCGTGCTCCAGCGCGTCGCCGGTGTACAGGCCGCGGTGCGGCACGATGAACTGCAGGGTCAGCGCGGCGCGCACCGCGACGCCCGGCACCGTGCCACGGTCGGCGTCGACGCCGCTGGGCACATCCAGTGCGAATACCGGTGCGTCCTGTGTGTTCAGTGCTTCGATCACACCCTGTGCTGCACCTTCCGGCGCCCGGTCGAAACCCAGCCCGAACAGGCCATCCACCCAGATATCGGCCGCGGGCAGCGTTCCGTCAAATTCCGCCAGGGTTCCCCCGACGGACCTGAAATCCGATGTTGCCCGTTGCGCCAACGCGGTGGCTGGCGGTTTGCCCGGCAGGGTCAGCGCCGTTACCCGACGCCCGGCCAGCAGCGCATGTCGCGCCAGCACCAGGCCGTCGCCGCCGTTGTTGCCGCTGCCCACCACCACGCCCACATTCAGCGCCTGTGGCCAGTGCCGCAGCAGGCGCTGCCAGGCAGCCAGCCCGGCCTGGGCCATCAGCTCCCAGCCACCATCGCCCGCCAGCGCCGAGGCCTGGGCATCCAGCGCACGCGCAGCAGCAGAATCAAACAGATCGGCAAGGTTGGCCATGCGGAGATTTTATACTGATGCGCATGTTCCCCGCCCCTGCCCCCCTCGATCCGGCCCTGGCCGTGCAGCGCATCCGCGAACTCGCCCGTGCGCATGGCTTCCAGCGCTGCGGCATCGCCGGCATCGAGCTGGGCGAGGATGAGGCGCACCTGGCCGACTGGCTGGGCAAGGGCCTGTACGGGACGATGGCCTGGATGGCCCGCCACGGCACCCTGCGCGCGCGCCCGGCCGAACTGCTGCCAGGGACGGTGCGGGTGATTTCGGTGGGCATGGATTACAGCCACAAGGACGACACCGAAGCCTGGGCGACCCTGGCCGATCCCGGCCGCGCCTATGTGGCGCGCTACGCGCTGGGCCGCGACTACCACAAGCTGATGCGCAACCGGCTGCAGAAGCTGGCCACGCAGATCAACGATGAGGTGGCGCCGCTGGGCTACCGCGTCTTCGTCGATTCGGCGCCGGTGCTGGAACGCGCGCTGGCGCGCAACGCCGGGCTCGGCTGGATCGGCAAGCACACCTGCCTGATCGACCGTCACGGCGGTTCCTGGTTCTTCATCGGCGAGATCTACATCGACATCCCGCTGCCGATCGACGCAGCGGCCACCGCGCACTGCGGCACCTGCACGCGCTGCATCGATGTCTGCCCCACCCAGGCCATCATCGCCCCGCAGCGGCTGGATGCACGGCGCTGCATTTCCTACCTGACCATCGAACACGACGGTGCCATTCCCGAAGACATGCGACCGCTGATCGGCAACCGCATCTACGGCTGCGACGACTGCCAGCTGGTCTGCCCCTGGAACAAGTTCGCCAAGCGCACCGACGAAGCGGATTTCCGTGCGCGCAACAATCTCGATACCGCACGCCTGGACCAGCTGTTCGCCTGGGATGAAGCCGAATTCCTGCGCCGCACCGAAGGCAGCCCGATCCGCCGCAGCGGCCACGAGCGCTGGCTGCGCAACATCGCGGTCGCGCTGGGCAATGCGCCGGCGTCGACCGACGCACTGGCCGCCCTGCACACCCGTATCGACGATCCCTCGCCCGTGGTGCGCGAGCACGTGCAGTGGGCGCTGGCCCAGCACGGCGCGCGCTGACGTGCGATCCTGAGCGCCCTGCTCCGCCCGTCACCGCCGTACCCATGCAGCCACGCAACGACGACGTCCTCACCCCCAGCCAGCTCAACACCCTGGCCCGCGACCTGCTGGAAGGCAGCTTCCCGGCGATCTGGGTCGAAGCCGAGCTGGGCAGCGTCGCCCGCCCCGCGTCCGGGCATCTGTACTTCACCCTGAAGGATGCGCGCGCACAGCTGCGTGCAGCGATGTTCCGGATGAAGGCGCAGTACCTGAAGTTCGTGCCGCGCGAAGGCATGCGCGTGCTGGTGCGCGGCAAGGTGACGCTGTACGACGCGCGTGGCGAGTACCAGATGGTGCTGGACCACATGGAAGAAGCCGGCGAAGGCGCACTGCGCCGCGCCTTCGAGGAGCTGAAGGCACGCCTGGAAGCCGAGGGCCTGTTCGACCCGGCGCGCAAGCGACCGATGCCGGCGCACGTGCAGCGCCTGGCGGTGATCACCTCGCCCACCGGCGCAGCCGTGCGCGACGTGCTGAGCGTGCTGGCCCGCCGTTTTCCGCTGCTGGAAGTGGACCTGCTGCCGACCCTGGTCCAGGGCAGCACCGCCGCCGCGCAGATCACCCGCCTGCTGCAGGCCGCCGATGCCAGCGGCCGCTACGACGTGATCCTGCTGACCCGCGGTGGTGGTTCGCTGGAAGACCTGTGGGCGTTCAATGACGAGGCGCTAGCCCGGGCGATCGCCGCCAGCGGCACGCCGGTGGTCTCGGCGGTAGGCCACGAAACGGACTTCAGCCTGAGCGACTTCGCCGCCGACCTGCGCGCGCCGACGCCGTCGGTGGCAGCCGAACTGCTGGTTCCCGACCAGCGCGAACTGACCCTGCGCCTGCGCCGCACGGCCGCGCGCATGGTGCAGCTGCAGCGGCACACGATGCAGCAGGCGATGCAGCGCGCCGACCGCGCCCTGCTGCGGCTGAACGCGCAGAGCCCGCAGGCGCGCCTGGACCTGCTGCGTCGTCGCCAGCTCGACCTGGGCCGACGCCTGCATGCGGCCTTCAACCAGCAGCAGGAGCGCCGCGCCGCACGCCTGCGCCATGCGGCAGCGGTGCTGCGCGGTCACCACCCGCAGCGCCAGCTGGACGAGATGCAGCGGCGCCTGACGGCCCTGCGCAGTCGCCCGCAGGCGGCACTGCAGCGCCTGCTGCAACGTGATGCCTTGCGCCTGCGCGGGCTGGCGCGCTCGCTGGAAGCGGTAAGCCCGCTGGCGACGGTGGCACGTGGTTACAGCATCCTGACCCGCAGTGACGACGGCACGCTGGTGCGTGAGGTCGGGCAGGTACAGGCGGGGGATGCGCTGCAGGCGCGCGTCGGCGACGGCGTGATCGACGTGCTGGTCAAGTAAGGGGGGGGGTTTGGCAGGGCTTGCAGCCCTGCACCTGCTGCAGATCAACAGCAACGTCAAAAGCCGAAGCCAAAGCCAAAGCCAAAGCAAAAGCGACTCTGGTTTTCTGCTGGTTGGGCGGGGCGGTGTGGGTGGTCAGGACACGCCGTAAACCCATCCATGGGGGCTCGATGGCGCCATCCATGGCGCCAACGGTCCTGCCCACCCACACCGCCCCACCTCTGACAGGTTCACGCGGCTGTTGGTAGGTGTCGACCTTGGTCGACACGATTTCCCCATCGGATATCGAATTCCATCTGGGGTCAGAGCCCGTTGCGCAGCAACGGGATCCGACCCCGTGCTCCGACAGATCGCGGAGAACTGTCGAAGGCGGGGTGGGTCCGGTTGAGGGGGGGGTGAGCGGGGGGGGGGGGGGGGGGGGGGGGGGGGGGGGGGGGGGGGGGGGGGGGGG
>NZ_JAMOKY010000071.1:0-2500 GCF_024499815.1 Stenotrophomonas testudinis
CCATCGGCGCAGCTGCGTTTCACTTCCGAGTTCGGGATGGGATCGGGTGGTTCCACAGCGCTAATTTCACCAGGGAGGCTTTTGGAGAGTCGCACTCGTCCCTGGGGGGACAAGGCGCCAGCCTCGCATAGTTCTTGTGACGTAGCGTGCACTTGGATGCTCTTACGACGTTGTCGTAAAGCCAAGGCAACTTGAGGTTATATGGTCAAGCCACACGGATCATTAGTATCAGTTAGCTCAATACATTGCTGTACTTACACACCTGACCTATCAACCACATAGTCTATATGGTTCCTTCAGGGGGCTTGTGCCCCGGGAGATCTCATCTTGAGGCGCGCTTCCCGCTTAGATGCTTTCAGCGGTTATCGCTTCCGAACATAGCTACCCGGCAATGCCACTGGCGTGACAACCGGAACACCAGAGGTTCGTCCACTCCGGTCCTCTCGTACTAGGAGCAGCCCCTCTCAAATCTCCAACGCCCATGGCAGATAGGGACCGAACTGTCTCACGACGTTCTGAACCCAGCTCGCGTACCACTTTAAATGGCGAACAGCCATACCCTTGGGACCGACTACAGCCCCAGGATGTGATGAGCCGACATCGAGGTGCCAAACACCGCCGTCGATATGAACTCTTGGGCGGTATCAGCCTGTTATCCCCGGAGTACCTTTTATCCGTTGAGCGATGGCCCTTCCATACAGAACCACCGGATCACTAAGTCCTAGTTTCCTACCTGCTTGATCCGTCGATCTTGCAGTCAAGCACGCTTATGCCTTTGCACACAGTGCGCGATGTCCGACCGCGCTGAGCGTACCTTCGAGCTCCTCCGTTACTCTTTAGGAGGAGACCGCCCCAGTCAAACTACCCACCATACACGGTCCCCGACCCAGATAATGGGCCTAGGTTAGAACGTCAAGCACGACAGGGTGGTATTTCAAGGATGGCTCCGCCACAGCTAGCGCCATGGTTTCATAGCCTCCCACCTATCCTACACAGACGAACTCAACGTTCAGTGTAAAGCTATAGTAAAGGTTCACGGGGTCTTTCCGTCTTGCCACGGGAACGCTGCATCTTCACAGCGATTTCAATTTCACTGAGTCTCGGGTGGAGACAGCGCCGCTGTCGTTACGCCATTCGTGCAGGTCGGAACTTACCCGACAAGGAATTTCGCTACCTTAGGACCGTTATAGTTACGGCCGCCGTTTACTGGGGCTTCGATCAAGAGCTTCGCCTTGCGGCTGACCCCATCAATTAACCTTCCAGCACCGGGCAGGCGTCACACCCTATACGTCCACTTTCGTGTTTGCAGAGTGCTGTGTTTTTGATAAACAGTCGCAGCGGCCTGGTTACTGCGACCCTCTTCAGCTATAGCTCGCACGAGCCACCAAAAAGGGTGCACCTTCTCCCGAAGTTACGGTGCCATGTTGCCTAGTTCCTTCACCCGAGTTCTCTCAAGCGCCTGAGAATTCTCATCCTACCCACCTGTGTCGGTTTACGGTACGGTCTGCGTAAGCTGAAGCTTAGGAGCTTTTCCTGGAAGCGTGGTATCAGTGACTTCGCCATAAAGGCTCGTCTCGGTGCTCGGTCTTAAAGGATCCCGGATTTGCCAAAGATCCAAACCTACCGCCTTTCCCCAGGACAACCAACGCCTGGTACACCTAACCTTCTCCGTCCCTCCATCGCACTTACGCGAGGTGCAGGAATATTAACCTGCTTCCCATCGACTACGACTTTCGTCCTCGCCTTAGGGGCCGACTCACCCTGCGCCGATTAACGTTGCGCAAGGAAACCTTGGGCTTTCGGCGTGCGGGTTTTTCACCCGCATTATCGTTACTCATGTCAGCATTCGCACTTCCGATACCTCCAGCAGACTTCTCAATCCACCTTCAACGGCTTACGGAACGCTCCTCTACCGCGTACATATAAATATGCACACCCCAAGCTTCGGTTCACTGCTTAGCCCCGTTAAATCTTCCCCGCAGACCGACTCGACCAGTGAGCTATTACGCTTTCTTTAAAGGGTGGCTGCTTCTAAGCCAACCTCCTGGCTGTCTGTGCCTTTCCACATGGTTTTCCACTTAGCAGTGAATTTGGGACCTTAGCTGTGGGTCTGGGTTGTTTCCCTTTTCACGACGGACGTTAGCACCCGCCGTGTGTCTCCCATACAGTCCGTCTCGGTATTCGGAGTTTGCAATGGTTTGGTAAGTCGCGATGACCCCCTAGCCATAACAGTGCTCTACCCCCGAGAGGATACATATGAGGCGCTACCTAAATAGCTTTCGAGGAGAACCAGCTATCTCCGGGTTCGATTAGCTTTTCACTCCTAATCACAGCTCATCCCCGTCTTTTGCAACAGACGTGGGTTCGGGCCTCCAGTACCTGTTACGGCACCTTCACCCTGGCCATGACTAGATCACCCGGTTTCGGGTCTACTGCCCGCGACTATGCGCCCTTATCAGACTCGGTTTCCCTTCGCCTCCCCTATACGGTTAAGCTTGCC
>NZ_JAMOKY010000072.1:0-5120 GCF_024499815.1 Stenotrophomonas testudinis
AACTAGCCGACCAACCACCCGCGGGTTATTTAAGGTATCACTTACACCGCTTATTTGTGACCGCGCCGTGGTTAGGGCCGCCCGGGGGCCGGATTGGGGGGTTTGCCGGCCAGCGGCCGACACTACCCGGGCTCCTGCGCACGGGATACACAACGACACCTAATTGCGAGCCATTCTCATTAATGCTGTAATGGGGAGTCTTCACCCGCCCCGAAAAACGCCGTGAGCCGTCCTGCCTCTTCCGCCGTGCAGCAGCAACAAAGCCGTGGCTTCTGGCTGCGTACGCTGCACCAGTGGCACTGGATCAGCTCGGCGGTGTGCCTGATCGGCATGCTGCTGTTCGCGGTCACCGGCCTGACCCTGAACCACGCGGCGAAGATCGAAGCCAAACCGCAGGTGCAGAACCAGAAACTGGAATTGCCGGCCGATCTGCTGGGCGCGCTGGGTGACCGCGAAGAAGGCAACGCGCCGATTCCGCTGCCGGCCCGGCAATGGCTGGATGCGCAGCTGGACATCGGCATCGGCGGGCGCCTCGCCGAATGGTCGCCGGAAGAGGTTTACCTGTCGCTGCCGCGCCCCGGCGGCGACGCCTGGCTGAGCATCGACCGCGAAAGCGGTGCGGTGGAATTCGAATCGACCTCGCGCGGCGTGGTGTCCTACCTCAACGACCTGCACAAGGGCCGCAATGCCGGCCCGGCGTGGAGCTGGTTCCTGGACCTGTTCGCGGTGGCCTGCCTGGTGTTCTGCATCACCGGCCTGTTCCTGCTGCACCTGCATGCGCGGCAGCGGCGCATGACCTGGCCGCTGGTGGGCCTGGGCCTGATGATCCCGCTGCTGATCGCCCTGTTGCTGATCCACTGACTTCCATCCGTTCCCTCCGGAGCCGCCCCATGCGCGTCACCCTCACCATCGCCCTAAGCGGCCTGCTGGCCACCTCGCCGGCCTATGCGGCCACCCTCGACATCAACGTCGAAGTGCCCAAGCTCAACGTCGCCGAATACCACCGCCCCTATGTGGCCGTGTGGCTGGAAGGCGCCGATCAGAAGGTCGCCGCCAACCTGTCGGTCTGGTACCAGCAGACCGGCAACAGCGAAGGCCATGGCAGCAAGTGGCTGCCCGACCTGCGCCAGTGGTGGCGCAAGAGCGGCCGCACCCTGCAGGTCCCGGTGGATGGCGTGACCGGCCCGACCCGCCCGGCCGGCAAGCACGCGCTGTCCTTCACCGACCAGCAGCCGGCGCTGAAGCAGCTGGTCCCGGGCAGCTACACCCTGGTGGTGGAAGCCGTGCGCGAAGTCGGCGGCCGCGAACTGCTGAAGATCCCCTTCACCTGGCCGGCCACCGCCGCGCAGAACGGCAAGGCGCAGGGCGCCACCGAACTGGGCCAGGTCACTCTGGCCGTCAAGCCGTAACTGCATGGCCGGGGTCGGATCCCTTCCGCAGGAAGGGCTCTGACCCCATCGCCCTATCCCTCGGGGTCAGAGCCCTTTCCGTTGGAAAGGGATCCGACCCCTTCCAACTGGAGTCTTCCGCATGAAGCGCACGCTCGTCCTAGCCGCCGCCCTGGCCGCTGCCCTTCCGTTCTCCGCCCTGGCCCACAAGGCCTGGCTGCTGCCCTCGCAGACCGTCATCGCCGGCAACGCGCCGTGGATCACCGTCGACGGCGCCGTCTCCAACGACCTGTTCTATTTCAACCACGTGCCGCTGCGCCTGGAATCGCTGGTCATCACCGCCCCGGACGGCAGCAGCGTGCAGCCGCAGAACGCGGCGACCGGCAAGTACCGCAGCGTGTTCGACCTCGAGCTGAAGCAGCAGGGCACCTACCGCATCGCCTCGGTCAATGACGGACTGTTCGCCACCTACGAGCAGAACGGCGAGCGCAAGCGCTGGCGCGGCACCGCCGCCAGCTTCGGCGAACTGCCCAAGGATGCGAAGAAGCTTGAAGTGAGCCAGTCGGTGGGCCGCGTGGAAACCTTTGTCACCAACGGCGCGCCGAACGACACCGCGCTGAAGCCGACCAACCGCGGCATCGAACTGGTGGCCGTGGGCCATCCGAACGATCTGTTCGCCGGCGAGGAAGCCACCTTCCGCGTGCTGGTGGATGGCAAGCCGACCGCCGGCCTCGAATTCGAGATCGTGCGTGGCGCCACCCGCTACCGCAACGCGCAGGACGAGCTGAAGCTGACCAGCGACGCCAAGGGCGAGATCAAGGTGACCTGGCCGGAAGCCGGCATGTACTGGCTGGAAACCGGCACCGAAGACAACAAGACCTCGGTGAAGCAGGCCGCCAAGCGCCGCCTGAGCTACGTCGCCACCCTGGAAGTGCTGCCGCAATGACGTGGACCGCGGTGCCGGGCCCGTCCCGGCATCGCGCCTGCAACGCCCGCCATGACCGATTCCCTGCTCGACATCGCCCGCCTCGGCGGCACCACCATGGGCACCACCTGGAGTGTGTCGCTGGTGGCGCCTCGCCAGCGCGACCTGCACCCGCTGCACGCCGGCATCCAGGCGCGCCTGGATGAGGTGGTCGCACAGATGAGCACCTGGGAAGCCGGCTCAGATCTGGGCCGCTACAACCGCGCCGACGCGGGCCAATGGTGCCTGCTGCCGGCCGAAACCCGCCATGTACTGGCCGCCGCGCAGGCGATTGCCACTGCCAGTGAGGGCGCCTTCGATCCCACCCTGGGCCCGCTGGTCGCGCTCTGGGGCTTCGGTGCACAGGCCGGCCCGCGCCGCGTGCCCGACGCCGCCACCCTGCAGGCCACCCGCGCCCGCTGCGGCTGGCAGCACCTGCAGTGGCGCGATGATGCGCTGCTGCAACCCGGCGGCCTGGAACTGGATCTCTCTGCGATTGCGAAAGGCTTCGGTGTCGACCACGTCGCCGCCTGGCTGCGCGCACAGGGCATCACCGCTGCGCTGATCGAAGTGGGCGGCGAACTGGCCGGCTACGGCCGCAAGCCCGATGGGCAACCGTGGCGCGTGCTGGTGGAATCGGCACCGGAAGAAGACGCGCACACCGACACGCCGCCGCGCGTGCTGGCACTGGATGGCAAGGCCGTGGCCACCTCGGGCGACCGCTGGCACCAGTACCGGGCCGATGGCCAGGCCTACAGCCACAGCCTGGACCCGCGCAGCGGCATGCCGGTGCGCCAGGTCGCCGCCGCCGTCACCGTGGTGGCCGACGATGCGATGCATGCCGATGCCTGGGCCACGGCGCTGACCGTCCTCGGCCGCGAACAGGGCCTGGCCCTCGCCGAGCGCGAAGGCCTGGCTGCACGCTACCTGGAACGGGCCATCGATGGCCCGCGCGAAACCCTCAGCAGCGCCTTCCAGCGCCTGCTCGACGAGCAGGCCGCATGAGCCCCCGGCCGTCGCGCGCCGTACTCGGCAACCTGATCGTGATGGTGCTGCTGGCCGTGGCCGGCTACGCACTGCTGCGCCTGCACCTGGGCGAAACCTGGTGGCAGGGCGCACCGCCTGCGCGGCATTGGCAGGGCGCGCTGCTGGCGACGGCGCTGTACGCGCTGGCCTGCACCGTACTGTGGTGGCGCGGCCGCCCGCGCGATGACGCCGCCCGCGGTGATGTCACACCGCTGCTGCTGGTGTGGTCCAGCCAGACCGGCTTCGCCCGCGAACTGGCCGAACGCAGCGCCGAGGCTTTGCGCGCCGCCAGCCTGCCGGTGCGCGCGCGCGGCCTGCACGAAGTCGACGCCGCACTGCTGGCGCAGAGCCAGCGTGCACTGTTCATCGCCAGCACCACCGGCGAAGGCGATGCCCCCGACCACGCCCTGCCCTTCCTGCGCCGGGTGATGAGCACCTCGCCCACGCTGGGCCACCTGCAGTTCGGCGTGCTCGCGCTGGGCGACCGCAGCTATGGCCACTTCTGTGCGTTCGGCCACCAGCTCGACGACTGGCTGCGCCAGCACGGCGCGCACCCGATGTTCGATGCAATCGAAGTCGACAACGCCGATCCTGCAGCGCTGCGCCACTGGCAGCAGCTGCTGGGGCAGATCGGCGGCGGCGCCAGCGAACTGCCCGACTGGAGCCCGGCCGACTACCAGCCGTGGCCGCTGCTGCAGCGCGAACACCTCAACCCCGGCAGCCTCGGCGGGCCGGTGTACTGGTTGCGCCTGCAGCCACCGGCCGGCAGCGATGCGCAGTGGCAGGCCGGCGATATCGCCGAAATCGGCCCGCAGCACGCCGCGGCCAGCACGCGCGACTGGCTGCGCGAACGCGACTTCAATCCGGAGCTGCCGCTGGACGATGGCCGCCCCCTGCTGGATCGCGTCGTGCGCTCGCACCTGCCCAGCCTGGTGGCGCCCGGCGACCTGCCCGGGCTGCTGGCTGCACTGCAGCCGCTGCCGCACCGCGAGTATTCGATTGCCTCGGTGATGGCCGATGGCGCGCTGGAACTGCTGCTGCGCCGCCAGCTGCGCGCCGACGGCACGCCCGGCATCGGCAGTGGCTGGCTGTGCGACCACGCCGTGCTGCACGAACCGGTGCAGCTGCGCCTGCGCCGCAACCAGAATTTCCACGGCGTGGCCGCCGAGGTGCCGCTGCTGCTGATCGGCAACGGTACCGGCATCGCCGGCCTGCGGGCGCACCTGCACGAGCGCGCCCGCACGGGCGCGCGACGCACCTGGCTGCTGTTCGGCGAACGCTCGGCCGCACACGATTTCCATTTCGGCGACGAGCTGCAGGCGATGCTGTCCGACGGCACGCTGGCACGGCTGGATGCGGTGTTCAGCCGTGATGGCGGCGCGCACCGTTACGTGCAGGACCGCCTGCTGGCCGAGGCCACGACGCTGCGGCAGTGGGTGGAGGAAGGCGCCACGATCCTGGTCTGCGGCAGCCTGCAGGGCATGGCCCCGGCGGTGGACGCGGTGATCGAGCAGGTGCTCGGCGCCGACGGCAAGGAAGCGCTGCTGCTGGCCGGTCGTTACCGGCGCGACGTGTATTGACCCACCGATCGGGGGGGGGGGGGGGGGGGGGGGGGGGGGGGGGGGGGGGCGCCCCCCGCCCCCCCGGGGGGGCCCCCCCCCCCCCCCCGGGGGTTTGGGGGGGCGCCCCCCCCCCCCCCCCCCCCCCCCCCCCCCCCCCGCCGCCCCGGTTCTCTAGAACTT
>NZ_JAMOKY010000073.1:0-4409 GCF_024499815.1 Stenotrophomonas testudinis
CCCCCCCCCCCCCCCCCCCCCCCCCCCCCCCCCCCCCCCCCCCCCCCCCCCCCCCCCCCCCCCCCCCCCCCCCCCAAAAAACAACGGCGCATACGCCACCCCGATCACCGCGAACGTGAACTGCCCACCGGGCAGCTCCACCGCGAACTCGTCATCGATGCGCTTCTTCAGCAGTGCCCTCGCCAGCGGCGAGTCGATGCTGATCCAGCCCAGCCCGGCATCGGTCTCGTCCGGACCGACGATGCGGTAGCGGGTGGTCTCGCCACTGTCCACGTTCTCCAGCTCCACCCACGCACCGAAGAACACCGCCTGCGCATCGGTCGGCGTGGTGTCGACCACGCGCAGCGATTCCAGGCGCTTGGTCAGGTAGCGCACGCGGCGGTCGATCTCGCCCAGCTGTTTCTTGCGGTAGGTGTACTCGGCATTTTCCGAGCGGTCGCCTTCGGCGGCCGCCGCAGCCAGCGCCTTCACCACCTCGGGGCGGCGCACGCGCCACAGGTCATCCAGCTCGGCTTTCAACCGGGCGTGGCCGGCGGCAGTGATCAGGGCGGTGCTTTTTTCTGCAGGGGGACGCCAGCGGGACATGCAGTACGACTTCTTTTCGAGGGGGGCGATGTATGAGGAGGGGTCAAAGCCCTCCCTGGCGGGAGGGATCTGACCCCAGCAATGGCAGATCAGCGCTTGCCGCCGAAAATGCCACCGAGGATGCCGCGCACGATCTGGTTGCCCAGCTTGGTGCCGACCGTGCGCGTGGTCTGCTTGGCCATGGTTTCGATCATGCCCTGGCGGCGCTTGGTGCCGAAGATCGCGTCCTTGATCGACTGGCCGAAGCCGCCTTCCTGCGCCTCGTCCTGCTCGCGGCTGCGGGCGGCCGGGGCTGCGGCCTGCTCGGTGGCCTTCTGCGCGCGCTGGGCCAGCAGTTCGACGGCCGATTCGCGGTTCACCGCGGTGTCGTAGCGGGTACCGACCGGGCTGCCTGCACGCACCTGCGCGCGCTCGGCCTCGGTGATCGGCCCCATCCGGCAGCGCGGCGGGGCGATCATCGTCTGCTGCACCGGCATCGGCACGCCCTTGTCCTGCAGCGTGGACACCAGCGCTTCGCCGGTGCCGAGCTGGCTGAGGGCCTTGGCTACGTCCAGCTTGGGGTTCGGTACGAAGGTCTCGGCGGCGGTCTTCACCGCCTTCTGGTCGCGCGGGGTGAAGGCGCGCAGCGCGTGCTGCACGCGGTTGCCGAGCTGGCCGAGGATGTTGCCCGGCACGTCGTCAGGGAACTGCGAGCAGAAGTACACACCCACGCCCTTGGAGCGGATCAGCCGCACCACCTGCTCGATGCGCTGCACCAGCGAGGCCGGCGCGTCGTCGAACAACAGGTGCGCCTCGTCGAAGATGAAGACCAGCTTGGGCTTTTCCAGGTCGCCCACTTCCGGCAGCTGCTCGAACAGTTCCGACAGCAGCCACAGCAGGAAGGTGGAATAGAGCTTGGGCTTGAGCACGAGCTGGTCGGCGGCGAGGATACCGACCACACCGCGACCGTCGTGGTTGACCCGCATGATGTCGGCCAGCTCCAGGGCAGGTTCGCCGAAGAAGCCTTCGCCGCCGTCCTGGGCCAGGCGCAGCACCGAGCGCTGGATGGCCGCGATCGACTGTGCGCTGACCAGGCCGTACTCGGTGGAGATGTCCTTGCGCTCCTCGGCCACCAGGCCGAGCAGGGCGCGCAGGTCGTCCATGTCCAGCAGCAGAAGGCCGCGGTCGTCGGCCAGCTTGAAGACGATGTCGAGCACGCCGGCCTGGGTGTCGTTCAACTCCAGGATGCGCGCCAGCAGGGTAGGGCCCATCTCGCTGATGGTGGTACGCACCGGGTGGCCGAGCTTGCCGTACAGGTCCCAGAACACGGTGGGACTGGCAGCCGGGGCGTAGTCGGCCACGCCGATCTCGGCGGCGCGCTGCAGCAGGGCATCGGCACCGGTGCCGGGTACGGCCAGGCCGGACACATCGCCTTTCACATCGGCCAGGAACACCGGCACGCCCAGCCGCGAGAAGCCCTCGGCCAGGGTCATCAGGGTCACGGTCTTGCCGGTACCGGTGGCACCGGCCACCAGGCCATGGCGGTTGCCGAGTTTCGGCAGCAGGGTGACAGCCACATCGTCGGTGATGCCTTTGCCGAGCAGAATCGGATCCATGGTCCAGCCCTTGTGGTGAATGCGCCCAATGTTAACCGCCGACGGTGGCGGGCCGACGGCCGGGTTGCTCGGACCTTGGCGGCACCGCTACTCTGCCTGCCTGTTTCGCACACAGTGCCACCAATGCCCGTTCCTGTCCTGATTTCCCGTGGTTGGCCGCTGCTGGCGCTTGCCGGCCTGGTATCCCTGGCGCCCAACGCCCATGCGCAGCGTGTTTCGGCGCGGGACCAGGCGAAGGCCGATGCGCTGCAGCAGCGCATGGCCACCGCCGAGAAACGCTACAGCGATGCCCTGCTGCTGGTCGCCAATGCCGACCCCAAGGGCAGCAACGAAGCCGATGCGGCGCTGGAGGACATGGAAGATGTCATCAGCGAATGCATGAAGCAGAAGGGCTGCCAGATGAGCAACATGCTGGCCACCTACAAGCGCCTGCTGAAGCGTGATGCCGACGCGGCCGCCAGCGATGACAGCGCCGACGAGGGCGGCGACCGCCTGGAGGCCGACCCGGACCACGTGGGCCCGCTGACCGCCGATGTGCCTGAGGCCGCCCGCGCCGCGGCGTTGCTCAATGACAAGCGCCATGCCTTCGACAACATGGTCGAGTACAACCCAGCCGTGCAGGCGGGCATCCGCCGCTGGCTGACCGACATGCGCCCGGCATTGCTGACCAGCTACGAGAACTACCAGAACCTGCGCGCGGTGATGTGGCCCGAGTGGGAAAAGCGCGGCCTGCCCGAGGCGCTGCTGTTCGGCATCATGGCCAAGGAATCCAATGGCCGCGTGCATGCGTCCTCGCGCGCTGGTGCGGCCGGCCTGATGCAGTTCATGCCGGCTACCGGCCGCCGCTTCGGCCTGGGCCCGGACGGCACCGGTTTCGATACCCGCTTCGACGCGCGCAGCGCCGCCGAAGCCAGCGCCAGCTACCTCAACGAGCGCCTGCGCGAACTGAACAACAACGTGGAAATGTCGGTGGCCGCCTATAACGGCGGCGAAGGCCGTGCCGCGCGCGTGTTCAAGCAGAGCGGCGGGCAGAGCTTCTGGACCGACAGCGTCTACAACCAGTTCCCCGGCGAGACCAAGGACTACGTGCCGATGGTGATCGCCGCGGCGTGGATCTTCCTGCACCCGCAGCAGTACGGCGTGGAGTTCCCGAAGATCAGCGCGCAGCCGGCTACCCTGCGGCTGGCCAAGTCGACCACCATCTACGAGCTGACCATCTGCCTGGGCAGCCATGGCACGCGTGACGGCTACATGCGCGCGTTGCGCAACCTCAACCCGCGCTACGAAGCCGATGGCTGGATTCCGGCCGGTACGCTGATCAATGCCACCACCCGCATCGCCGGCCTGTACCAGCGCAACTGCGTCAGCGGCCCGCGCGCTGACCTCGCGCGGACCCTGATCACCGCCGATCTGAACGCGGCCATCGTACGCCCGACCGCCGCCAGCTACACCGGCAGCGTGGCCGTGGGCGGCGTGGTGCCGCTGGCCGACCCGAACGCCAGCGCCACGGTGCCGACCGCGCCGACCGCGCCGGTCGCCGCACCGCGCCCGGCGGCGCCCAAGGCCAAGCCCGCCAAGACCTACAAGGTCGGCAAGGGCGACACCCTGGGCCGCATCGCGGCGAAGTTCCAGTGCGAAGTGCCGACCCTGGCGCGCGCCAACGGCCTGAAGGCCCCCAGCTACAGCCTGCGCCCCGGCCAGGTGCTGAAGCTGCAGGGCTGCGACAAGTAACCGAACCGGAAGAGAGCCATGGACCTGGAAGCAACCCGCGATCTGTTCGCCAACCTGCGCGAGAACACCGACTGGGATCTCGCCACGCCTTTGCTGTGGGGCTATTACTTCGTGCATTCCACCCCGGACCGCCTGCAGGCGCTGGCGACCAGCCTGGAAGCCCAGGGCTATGAGGTGGTGGAACTGTTCGAACAGGAGCCGGAGGAGGGCGATGCGCCCTTCCATGTGCTGCACGTGGAGCGCGTGGAGATCCACGACGAAGCCTCGCTGGACCTGCGCAACCAGGAACTGGCCGCCCTGGCCAGCCAGACCGGCGTGGAAGACTACGACGGCGTCGACGTCGGTCCGGCCCCGACCCTGCAATAACGCATCGCTTTCTGTAGAGCCGAGCCCATGCTCGGCTGTTTTTCCCGGCAGCCGAGCATGGGCTCGGCTGTAAAGAACCCGCATTGCCGTGATTTAAAACCACCCATGCCGTGTTATAACGCAAGGGTCTTG
>NZ_JAMOKY010000074.1:0-2342 GCF_024499815.1 Stenotrophomonas testudinis
CCCCCCCCCCCCCCCCCCCCCCCCCCCCCCCCCCCCCCCCCCCCCCCCCCCCCCCCCCCCCCCCCCGCCTCTACAAAGGCACGCACCACGGTAGGCGACGCAACGCCGGGCCGTGCCCGGTGAGCGCGCAGCGCGGCACCCCAGAACGGTCAGCCTTCCTCGCGCACGATCTCCACCAGGCGCGGGCCGTAGCGGCTCAGCTTGGTGCCACCGATGCCGCCCACCCGGGCCAGTTCGTCCAGGCTGTTCGGTCGCTGTTCGGCGATGTTGCGCAGGGTACTGTCGTGGAAGATCACGAACGCCGGCACGTTCTGTTCGCGGGCCAGCTCGGCACGCAGGCCGCGCAGGGCGTTGAACAGCGCCAGGTCCTGCGGCAGCACCGACAGGCCGGTGCGCTGCGCGCTGCGGTCGCGGCCGCCGGTGGTGCTGGCGGCATCGCGGCGCATGCTGACCTGGCGGCGGCCGGTCAGTACGTCGCGGCTGGCATCGGTCAGGCGCAGGCCGCCGTGGCCCTCGCTGTCCACTTCCAGCATGCTGGCGGCCACCAGCTGGCGGAACACGCTGCGCCAGGTACGCGCATCGAGGTCGCGGCCGATGCCATAGGTGCTCAGCGTGTCGTGGCCCTGCTGTTTGATCTTCTCGTTCTCGCTGCCGCGCAGGATGTCGATCAGGTGGCCGACGCCGAAGCGCTGGCCGCTTCGGTAGACGCAGCTCAGCGCCTTCTGCGCGGGGATGGTGGCATCCCACGCGGCGGGCGGGGTCAGGCAGTTGTCGCAGTTGCCGCAGGGCTGCGGATAGGTCTCGCCGAAGCCGGCCAGCAGCACCTGGCGGCGGCACTGCATGGATTCGCAGTAGCCCAGCAGGTGGTCCAGCTTGGACCGCTCCAGCTGCTTGCGCTCCTCGCTGGCCTCGGACTGCTCGATCATCTGCTTGAGCAGCACCACGTCACCCAGGCCGTAGCACAGCCAGGCCTCGGCGGCCTCGCCATCACGGCCGGCGCGGCCGGTTTCCTGGTAATAGCCTTCCATCGACTTGGGCAGGTCGGTATGCGCCACGAAGCGCACGTCCGGCTTGTCGATGCCCATGCCGAAGGCGATGGTGGCGCACATGACGATGCCGTCCTCGCGCAGGAAGCGGCGCTGGTTGTTGGCGCGCACTTCCGGCGGCAGGCCGGCGTGGTAGGGCAGGGCATTGAAGCCCTGGCCGCAGAGGAATTCGGCGGTTTCCTCGACCTTGCGCCGCGACATGGAGTAGACGATGCCGGCCTCGCTGCGGTGGCCGCGCAGGAAATCGGTCAGCTGCTTGCGGGCATTGTCCTTCTGCACCACGGTGTAGCGGATGTTGGGGCGGTCAAACGAGCTGACGAAGTGGCGGGCCTCGGCCAGGTCCAGGCGCTCGGCGATCTCGCGCTGGGTGGGCGGGTCGGCGGTAGCGGTCAGCGCGATGCGCGGAATGTCCGGCCAGCGCTCGTGCAGGACGGTCAGCTGGCGGTATTCGGGGCGGAAATCGTGGCCCCACTGCGACACGCAGTGCGCCTCGTCGATGGCGAACAGGGCGATGCGGCTGCGCGAGAGCAGGGACAGGAAGCGGCCGGTCAGCAGGCGCTCGGGGGCGACATAGAGCATGTCCAGCTCTCCGGCCAGCAGCTCGCGCTCGACGCGGGCGGCGGTTTCGCCATCCAGGGTCGAGTTCAGGTATTCGGCGCGCACGCCGAGCTGGCGCAGGGCCTCGACCTGGTCCTGCATGAGGGCGATGAGCGGGGAGATGACGATGCCGACGCCATCGCGCAGCAGGGCCGGGACCTGGTAGCACAGCGACTTTCCGCCGCCGGTGGGCATGAGGACAAGTGCGTCATGTCCGGCAGCCACGTGCTCCACGATGTCCTGCTGGGGACCACGGAAATCGTCGTAACCAAAGACGCGTTGGAGCAGATCGTGCGCGGGACGGGAAGCCATCCAGCTAGTTTACCTCCCGGAGGCGGCGGCAGGGCTGCGCCCTGCACCTGCAGAAGCCTTCAAGCCAGAGCAAGGTCAAAGGCAACAGCCGGCTCTGGGGGGGCTGCTGGTTGGGCGGGGCGGTGTGGGCTGGCAGGACACGCCGTAAACCCGTCCATGGGGGCTCGTAGGCGCCATCCATGGCGCCTGCGGTCCCGCAAGCCCACACCGCCCCACCCCCGACAGTTTCCCGGTGACGGTGGGTCCATCCACGCCATGCGTGGATGAAATCTGTCAGATATCGATATCCAAAATGGGGTGGGGGGGGGGGGGGGGGGGGGGGGGGGGGGCCGCCCCCCACGCCCGCCCCCCCCCCCCCCCAAAACAAACACTCGCGGCGGGGGGGGG
>NZ_JAMOKY010000075.1:0-2029 GCF_024499815.1 Stenotrophomonas testudinis
CCCCCCCCCCCCCCCCCCCCCCCCCCCCCCCCCCCCCCCCCCCCCCCCCCCCCCCCCCCCCCCCCCCCCCCCACTACATGGGTCGGGTTACTTGCGGGTGTAATGCGCGACCAGGCGGTCGCCGAGCATCTGCAGCAGCTGCACCAGGATCAGCAGAACCACCACGGTGACCAGGGCCACGTCGGTGCGGTTGCGCTGGTAGCCTTCGCGCAGGGCCAGGTCACCCAGGCCGCCGGAACCGATCGCGCCGCCCATGGCAGTGAAGCCGACCAGGGCGACGGTGGTGACCGTGGCGGCGGCAATCAGGCCCGGCCGCGCTTCAGGCAGCAGCACCCGGGTAACCAGCTGCCAGGTGGTGGCACCCATCGACTGCGCGGCCTCGACCACGCCACGGTCCACTTCGCGCAGCGCGGTCTCGACCAGGCGCGCATAGAACGGTGCCGCGCCGATCACCAGCGCCGGCAGCGTGCCGAGCACGCCGATCGACTGGCCCATCAGCCACAGCGACACCGGAATCAGCACCACCATCAGGATGATGAAGGGCACCGAACGCAGCAGGTTCACCACGATCGCCAGTACGCCGTAGGCAAACGGACGACGTTTCATCTGCGGCGCGCCAAACACGTACAGCAGCACGCCCATCGGCAGGCCGATGGCCAGGGTCAGCGGCAGCGAGCCGGCCATCATCAGCAGCGTCTCGACGGTGGCCTTGCCGATATCCACCCACTTGTCCGCATCCAGGTGGCGGAAGAAGCCTTCAGCAGTAGCGACGATCATCGACGCAGTTCCTCAACGTGCACGCCGGCGGCCACGAACGCGGCCTGCGCGGCGGACTGGTCACCGCCCACCAGGGCGACCACCAGCTGGCCATAAGGGGTGTCCTTGATCCGGTCGATGCGGCCGGACAGGATGTTGCAGTCGACGCCGGTCTGCCGCGCCACGCTGCCCAGCAGCGGTTCGTAGGTATCGCCGCCGAGGAAGGTCAGGCGCACGATGCGGCCACCGACCACGTCGAAATCGCGGTGCAGCGTGCCCTCGTCCACATGCTCCGATTCGCTGACGAAACGGCGCGTGGTCGGGTACTGCGGGTGCAGGAACACCTGGGTGACCGGGCCGGTTTCCACCAGCTTGCCGGCATCAAGCACGGCCACGCGGTCGCAGACGCGGCGGATGACATCCATCTCGTGGGTGATCAGCACGATGGTCAGGCCCAGCTCGCGGTTGATCTTCGACAGCAGCGACAGCACCGAGGCCGTGGTCTGAGGGTCCAGCGCACTGGTGGCTTCGTCGCACAGCAGGATCTGCGGGCGGGTGGCCAACGCACGGGCGATGCCCACGCGCTGCTTCTGGCCGCCAGACAGCTGCGCCGGATACTTCGCCGCGTGGTCCTGCAGGCCGACGGTCTGCAGCAGCTCGGCCACGCGCGCGTCGATCTCGGCCCTGGCCACGCCGGCCAGTTCCAGCGGGAAGGCGACGTTGCCGGCCACGGTGCGCGAGGACAGCAGGTTGAAGTGCTGGAAAATCATGCCGATGCGCCGGCGCAGCGCGCGCAGCCCGTCGGCATCCAGCGCGGTGATGTCCTCGCCGCCGATCAGCAGGCGCCCGCCACTGGGTTCTTCCAGGCGGTTGATCATGCGGATCAGGGTCGACTTGCCCGCGCCGGAATGGCCGATGATGCCGAACACTTCGCCGGCCTCGATGGTCAGGTCCAGCGGTTGCAGCGCGCTCACTTGGCGGCCGGCAACGGCATAGGATTTGTGCAGGCGCTGGAACTCGATCACGGGCGTGGCTCACCGGCAGGGCGATGGAAGGGGCGTGCAGCCTACCAGCGCCGGCGGTTGCGCGCCTGCGCCTTGGGCCAGAATGTTATTCCTTTTGGTTCTAAGGATGCCGTGAAGCCTCGCAACCGGTAGTGGGGGGGGGGGGGGGGGGGGGGGGGGGGGGGGGGGGGGGGGGGGCGGGGGGGGGGGGGGGGGGGGGGGCGGGGGCGCGCGCGCGCGGCGGGGGCGGGGGGCGGGGGGGGGGGGGG
>NZ_JAMOKY010000076.1:0-1872 GCF_024499815.1 Stenotrophomonas testudinis
CCCCCCCCCCCCCCCCCCCCCCCCCCCCCCCCCCCCCCCCCCCCCCCCCCCCCCCCCCCCCCCCCCGCCTCTACAAAAGGCAAACCGCGTTCACGCCCCCTCACCTACAGTGGCCGCACACCCTTCTGGAGGCACGCCATGCGTCCCTCGATGTTCCAGGCCGGTGCGTCGCTGGCATTGCTGCTCAGCATGGCCAATGCAGCCGCCGAAGAACCCGCCCACGCTACTACGCCTCCCGACCGGCAACTGGCTCCTTTGTTCCAGCAGGTACAACGCGCGCACCTGTTTGCCGACCAGAAGACCTTCGCCGACGCCGTACCGCGCCAGCCGGCGGCGGCCGTACTGGCCGACTGGCAGACCGCGCAGCAGCAACCCGGTTACACGCTGCGCGATTTCGTCGCGACCCACTTCGACGTACCCGGCGATCCACCGGCCTACGTGCCGCCTGCAGGCGAAACTCTGCGCGCGCACATCGAAGGCCTGTGGCCGGTACTGCAACGGCATACCACCAGCGTCGATCCGCACGGATCGCTGCTGCCGTTGCCACACCCGTACGTAGTGCCCGGCGGCCGCTTCCGCGAGGTCTATTACTGGGACAGCTACTTCACCCTGCTCGGCCTGGCGTCCAGCCAACGCTGGCAGCAGGTGCGCGACATGGTCGACAACTTCGCCTGGCAGCTGGACCAGTACGGCCACATCCCGAATGGCAACCGCAGCTACTACCTCAGCCGTTCGCAGCCGCCGTTCTTCAGCCTGATGGTGGAACTGCTGGCCAGCCACGAAGGTGACGACGCGTACCGGCGCTACCTGCCGCAGCTGCGCATCGAACACGCATTCTGGATGCACGGCGCGGAGGGTCTTGCACCGGGCCAGGCGCGCGAACGCGTGGTGCGCTTGGCCGATGGCCAGCTGTTGAACCGCTACTGGGATGCGCGCGCCGTGCCGCGTACCGAATCGTGGACGGATGACCTGGCCACGGCGGCGCAGGCATCACAACGAGCGCTCTCGCAGGTCTACCGCGATCTGCGTGCCGGTGCCGAATCCGGCTGGGATTTCAGCTCGCGCTGGCTGGATGACCCCGCGCAGCTGTCCAGCATCCGCACCACCTCCATCGTGCCGGTGGATCTGAACAGCCTGCTGTTCCAGCTGGAACAGACGCTGGCGCGCGCCAGCACGGCATCGGGTGCGCGTGACGATGCCCGCCGTTTCCAGCAGCTGGCCGCCTCACGCCGCGCGGCCATCAACACGCAGCTGTGGGATGTGCGCGAGGGCTATTACGTTGACCGCGACCTGGACAGCGGCCAGCAGCGCCCTGCCCTGACCGCCGCGACGCTGTTCCCGCTGTGGCTGAAGATTGCCGACACTGCGCAGGCGCGACGCACCGCCGATGCCGTGGAAACCGGCCTGCTGCGCTCCGGTGGCCTGCTGACCACCCAGCGCGACACCGGGCAGCAATGGGATGCGCCGAACGGCTGGGCGCCGCTGCAGTGGGTGGCCGTGGACGGGCTGCAGCACTACGGCCAGCAGGCGCTGGCACGGACCCTGGGCGTGCGCTTCCTGCGCACGGTGCAGTCGGTCTACGAGCGCGACGGCAAGCTGGTGGAGAAGTACGTGGTGGATGGCTCGGCCAGCGGCGGCGGTGGCGGCGAGTACCCGCTGCAGGATGGTTTCGGCTGGAGCAATGGCGTGACCCTGGCGCTGCTCGACCGCCTGTGCGCGCCAGAGCGCACCTGCGAAAGCGCCGCCGACGTCGAATAAGCGCTTCTACAGCATCGAGCCATGCTCGACTGCTGTGGCCTTTGTAGAGTCGGGGGGGGGGGGGGGGGGGGGGGGGGGGGGGGGGGGGGGGGGGGGGGGGGGGGGGGGGGGGGG
>NZ_JAMOKY010000077.1:0-1411 GCF_024499815.1 Stenotrophomonas testudinis
TAATGCTGTTCACTTAAGCGGTGCAGCCTTGCGATCTACCGGATAGCGGGTCTTGGAAATCTTCACCGTCCTCGGCGTTGTCGGCCGGGGACGGTGTTCCAGGAAGAGGCTGCCAACCCCAGACCGTAGTTGGGACAGCCGCCTCCCGGTAGCCGATGCCGGTTGCGCCGCAGCCATCACGATCAGCTGTGCCGCAATGTAGTGGCAGGCAGGTTTGAAGCGTATTTCCGAGGGCGCGCGGCCGTAGGCAACCGCCGCTTGGCTCGCCTCGCGGCGGATGATGTTGTACGCCAGCAGCAGGCCCCAGACTTCCTGATACACCAGCTCGATGGTCTTGCTGCGCAGGGTCAGTGCATTTCGCTGCATCGAGCTTTTGAGATCGCGGAAGCCCAGTTCGATTTCCCAGCGCTCTTGGTAGAGCTCAGCTACGGCCTTTGTGCTGTATGCAGTTGCCGGCAGCGACGTCAGCACCGTCTTCATCTTGCCCTGATGCTCGTAGCTCACCTCACGCACTCGCCAGTGCGTTGGCAGCGCGGGATTCTTCTTCCGCGCCTGCGCGGAGACGCGCATTTCCAGGATTCGATCATTCTGGTTATAGCGCTCCACTTCTTCGCCTACCAGATTGCTTCGCGAGGGCGTAAGCCAGTGCCGCTCAGTACCGTTTCCGGCCAGACTGAGGAGCAGATCCGCGCCCCAGAAACCCTTGTCCAGCAAGGTGACTGAGCGATCCGGGATCTTCTCGATGAAGTCCTCTGCCAAACGCATTTCGCCTCGACGATAGGGGCTGAGCCGGGCATCGAGCATGATGTGCGAGCGCACGTTCATCAGTGCTACCAGCCGCATGAGCGGATAAGGCGTCTGCCGTTCGGTACCGGTATTGCCCGAGCCGAAATGCGCACGCAGTTCCGGGGTGTCTGCGGTGCGCAACAGCGCGCCGTCCACGGCCAGCACCTGCAGGCCCTGCCAGTCATCGTCGGGATAGCGCTCGGCTCCCCAATGCTGGCCGCACTTGCGGAAAAGATCCTCTATCGGATCCGCGCCAAGCCGCGCGCGCGCCTGGCTGATGCCGCTGCGCGCAGGCAGATCCAGCGATGCCAAACCTTGGGCGCAGATGTTCAGCCGCCTGGCCACCTCATGCACCGGCTCGTCGCGGAACAGGGCCATACCCAGCACGAGCCACAGCACCTGATCGCTGGGTAATCTGCGCCTGCGAATTGTGGCCTGCGAGGAGAGCTCCAACGCGCTGGACACCCATTCCACCGGGATGTTCTGGGTGAAGGTGCTCAGGTCGGAAAAATTGAACAGGTCACCAAGGTCGAGCAGCTGCTGTTGGATGGACACAAAAAATCCGATGCCAGAAGACTGGCATCGGATTCTGATTGGCCCAGCTGCTTAAGTGAACAGCATTACG
>NZ_JAMOKY010000078.1:0-1148 GCF_024499815.1 Stenotrophomonas testudinis
CTCGGCTCTTATCTCTTCCGACTCTGGCACCTTAGGTGCCGAGAGCCCGGCGCGGACGACCGTTCGGCTCTAGGTCTTTTCGATCGCTCTGTAGCAAGGATCTCCGCGCCGGTTTCTCCCTGATCCGCCCGAACAGTTGATCGAGCTGGCACTCGTACTGATAAGACTGGGCAAGCGGGGGGAGCTCTCGACCCTGTCAGCCTAGCGGAGTTGCCCCATGTTTGGGATCGGGATCGACGTCAGCGGTGAGAATCTGGATGTGGCCGTCCATGAACAGGCCTTCCGTCAGTTCAAGAACAACAAGCGGGGCTGGGCCAGTCTGATCAAGTGGCTGCAGCAGTGGCCAGCCAAGCAGGTCGTGCTGGAGGCCAGCGGCGGCTATGAACAGAAGGCGCTGGACGCCTTGCATGGAGCTGGCTTGCCGATGGTGCGGATCAACCCGGGCCGTGGCCGCAGCTTCGCCTCAGCCACCGGGAAGCAGGCCAAGACCGATCGCATTGACGCCATGGTTCTGGCCCACATGGCCGACGCTCTCAAGCTGACCCGTTACGTTCCGCCAGCGGCCTGGCAGCGCCGTCTGGGTGAGCTGTGCCAGCGTCGGCGCCATCTGGTGCAGATGCGGGTGAGCGAGCATCAGCGCATGCGCGCGTTCAGCGAACCCAGCCTGATTTCCATGCTGAATCAGCATCTGCGCCAGATCCAGAGGAGCATCAAGCAGCTCGATTCCATCATCGCAGCGCTCTTGGCCGAGCAGGATGGATGGCGTGACTTTGCCAAGCTTAAAGGCGCTGGCCCGGTGCTGATGGCAACCCTGGCCTGCGAGTTGCCAGAGCTGGGAAGGCTCAGCGGGAAAGCCATCTCGGCCTTGGTAGGGGTTGCCCCCATGAGCCGCGAAAGCGGCACTTGGAAAGGACGACGGAGCATCACCGGCGGCCGTGCCGTTGTACGCGAAGCGCTCTACATGGCAGCGCTGACCGCCAAACGCTATGAGCCCAGGCTCAAGGAATTCTTTGAATCCCTCGTCAACCAGGGCAAGCCAGGCAAGGTGGCCCTGGTCGCGGTGATGCGCAAGATGCTGGTGATCCTCAACGCCCGCAAGCGGGACGCGGAGGCCCAGATGGCCTCCGCCTAACAAGACAGTTGCTACA
>NZ_JAMOKY010000008.1:0-129209 GCF_024499815.1 Stenotrophomonas testudinis
CCCCCCCCCCCCCCCCCCCCCCCCCCCCCCCCCCCCCGCCCCCCCCCCCCCCCCCCCCCCCCCCCCCCCCCCCCCCCACCCCACCCTCCCCTCAGGAAACCAGCCTCTGCTGTTGCTTCGGCTGTGGCCTCTGCGGGTGCAGGGCTGCAAGCCCTGCCGGTACAAACCCCCGGCCGGGCTGGCAGAATAGGCGTCTCTGCCGTTATCCGAAGCCGCCGATGCGCCTCTCCCAGTTCCACCTGCACACCACCAAGGAAACCCCCAGCGACGCCGAGCTGACCAGCCACCGGTTGATGCTGCGGGCGGGCATGATCCGCAAGCTGGCATCGGGCCTGTACACCTGGTCGCCGCTGGGCCTGCGCGTGCTGCGCAAGGTCGAGCGCATCGTGCGCGAGGAAATGGACCGCGCCGGTGCCGTCGAATTCCAGATTCCGACCATCCAGCCGAAGGAACTGTGGGAGCAGACCGGCCGCTGGGAAAAGTTCGGCCCGCAGCTGCTGAAGATCAAGGACCGCAAGGAACAGACCTTCTGCTACAGCCCCACCGCCGAAGAAGCGGCCTGCGATTTCGCGCGCAGCGAGCTGTCCAGCTACAAGCAGCTGCCGGTCAACTTCTACCAGATCCAGACCAAGTTCCGCGACGAGATCCGCCCGCGTTTCGGCGTGATGCGCGCGCGCGAATTCCTGATGAAGGATGCGTATTCGTTCCATCTGCACGATGACTGCCTGGTGCGCGAATACGAAAACATGAAGGCGGCCTACAGCCGCATCTTCACCCGCCTGGGCCTCGATTTCCGCATGGTGCAGGCCGATTCCGGCGCCATCGGTGGCGATGCCTCGCAGGAATTCCACGTCATCGCCGATTCGGGCGAAGACGCGCTGGTGTTCTCCACCGGCTCGGATTATGCCGCCAACATGGAAGCGGCCGTGGCCGCCGATCCGGCACCGCGCGCGGCTGCCACCGAAGCCATGCGCAAGGTGGAAACGCCCACGCAGAAGACCTGCGAGGACGTCGCTGCCCTGCTCGGCCTCGACCTGACCCGCACCGTGAAGTCGGTGGCGCTGATGACCGAAGCCGGCTTCGTGCTGGCCCTGGTCCGCGGTGACCACGACGTCAACGAGATCAAGCTGGGCAAGGTTGCCGGCCTGGAAGACCAGCGCTTCGCCAGCGAGGCGGAAATCGCCGAGTACCTGGGCAGCGTGCCGGGCTTCCTCGGCCCGGTCGCCCCGGCCAAAGCCATCCGCGTGATCGCCGACCGTGAAGTGGCGGCCATGGCTGACTTCGTCGTCGGCGCCAACGAGGCCGGTTTCCACCTGGCCGGCGTCAACTGGGGCCGCGACCTGGCCGAGCCGGAAGTGGCCGACATCCGCAACGTGCAGGCTGGTGACCGCGCCGTCGATGGCGGCGAGCTGAAGATCGCCCGCGGCATCGAGGTCGGCCACGTCTTCCAGCTGGGCCGCAAGTACGCCGCCGCGCTCGACGCCACCGTGCTGGACGAGAACGGCAAGGCCGCCGTGATGGCGATGGGCTGCTACGGCATCGGCATCTCCCGCGTGGTCGCTGCGGCGATCGAACAGAACCACGATGACGCCGGCATCATCTGGCCCGAGGCGATGGCGCCGTGGCAGGTGGTGGTGTGCGTGATCAACCCGAAGGGCGACGCCGGCGTGGCTGATGCTGCCGCTGGCCTGCTGCAGGAGCTGCGCGATGCGGGCCTGGATGCGGCACTGGACGACCGTGGCCTGCGCCCGGGCGCCATGTTCGCCGACATGGAACTGATCGGCGTCCCGCACCGGGTCGTGGTCAGCGAACGCGGCCTGGCCGCCGGCACCTTCGAATACCGTTCGCGCCGTGCCAGCGAGGCGGAAAGCCTGGACAAGACCACCCTGCTGCAGCGACTGCAGGGCTGACCAGAGAGACCGGGGCCTGCCCCGGTCTTTTTTTTGCCTGTTTTGTGCGCACCAGCAGCTGCGCCGGACATAATCCGGTCAAAATAGACGCATTGGGGCCATCCGGCCGCCATGTCGCGACTGCCGATGTTTGTGCTGGGATTAATTCGTCATTATTCTGTCCCGCGACGCCACGGACCGGCTCGTCCCTGTCCCTAATTCAGTTTCCGGAGTAATCGTTAATGAGCATCGACCTGAGCGGCCTGTCGGCACGCGAGCTGGGCGCCCTGATCCGTACCGCCAAGAAGCAGCAGACCATCGTGGCCAAGCGTCGCCCGATCACCAAGGTGCGTGCCCAGCTGAGCAAGCTGGCCAAGGCCGAGGGTTACACCATCGAGGAACTGTTCGGTGATGCCCCGGCCGCCCCGCGCGCCCGCAAGGCGACGAAGGCCACCAAGGCACCGGCGAAGACCGCCGGCCGCAAGCTGGGCAAGGTTGCCCCGAAGTACCGTAATCCGGCCAACCCGAAGGAAACCTGGACCGGCCGTGGCAAGCAGCCGCGCTGGATGGCCGAACTGACCGCCAAGGGCGGCAAGAAGCCGGAAGATTTCCTGATCAAGAAGGCGTAAGGCCGAATATCAGGTTGGAATGAAAGACGCCGGCGAAAGCCGGCGTTTTTTTGCACCGTCACAGGGTTTTGCGGGCCGGCATCAGCAGGTTGCCGAACAGCAGGCCGGCCACCAGCGCCATCACCACGTTGAGCACGGTGAGGAACACGCCCTGCCCGGCGCCCACGTCCTGCTGCTGCACCAGGGTCAGCACGCCGCGCAGGCTGGTGCTGCCCGGCACCATCATGATGATGCCCGGCAGACGGATGATCGCGCCCGGGCGCCCGACCAGGCGGCCGAACAGATTACCGCCGGCGGTCAGCAGCATCGCGGACAGGAAAATACCGGCCGGTGCGCCCCAGGCGTGGCCACCGAATTTGGAAATGGCATAACCGGCCACCGAAGCCGCCATCACCCACGGATAATCGCGACGGTTGGCCTTGAACAGCATCGCAAAGGCGAACGCCGCGGTCAGCAACGAGCCCCATTCCACCCATGGTCCCTGCGGCCGCGCGGCACGGATCACCGGCTCCAGGCCCAGCACATCGGCCAGGGTCACCGCGATCATCGCGCCGACGCTGAGTTTCATGATGGTGGTCAGCGCACCGGCGAAACGCGCGGTACCCGATACCCAGTGCTGGCTGGCCAGTTCATTGACCGCATTGGTCAGCGACATGCCGGGCAGCAGCACCACCAGCGAAGCGATGATGACGGTATTGAGATTGAGCGCACCGATGAAGGCGGCCACCAGCGTGGCGACCATGCCGGCCAGCAGCGCGGCCAGCGCTTCGCCCGCTTCGCGGGTGGCCGGTCGACGATCGGTGATCATGCCCAGCAGGCCGATCATCAGGCCGATGACGCCGGCGGTGGCGATGTCCAGCCACGGCAGCTTCCACATGCCGGCCACGCCGGCCGCGCCCAGGCTGAAGGACAGGATGGTGCGCAGCTTGCCGCGGCGGCCGGGATCCTTGTCCAGCTGCCGCAGCGCGGTATGGCCCTGTGCAAGGCTCATGCGCCCATTGGCCACTTCTTCGGCGATGCGGTCGGCCACGCTCAGCTTGTGCAGGTCGTTCTCGCCCGGCGCCAGGCGGATCACCCGGGTGATGTCGCTGGAACCGATGGCGCGTGCCGGGTCGCTGAAGCTGAGGATGATGCCGGTGGGGTTGGACCACGGCTCGCAGTCCAGGTCCAGCTGCAGTGCCAGCGCGACCACGGCCGCCTCCAGCCGCTGGGCCGTGGTGCCATAGCTGTGCAGGCGTCCGGCGATCTCGGAAACGAAGGCCACGCGCTGTGCATAGGTGGCCTGGGGCGTGGGAATGGCGTGAGCATCGGCGGACATGCGCCGTAGTATCACCCACGCAGAGCCCGGCCGGATAAATTCATCCCGGTTCGACGCGACGCGCAGGGCGAAACGGTTATGCTGCGAGCCGAATGGCCCCCATGACCCCGAACCACGCCCCCCGGCTTGAACAGGACGCCCACGATCCCGGGCTGATCCGCCTGTCCGGGCATTGGACCCTGAAGACCGCGCTGGACGCGGCCGAGGTGCTGCGTGACATTCCCGACACGTTGACCGGCATCGATGCCACCGGCATCGAACAGCTGGACTCGGCCGGCGTACTGCAGCTGCTGCGCGTGGCCCATCGTGCCGATCTCGGCGAGCACGCCCTGCAGTTCCGCGCTGACCACCAGGCGCTGGTGTGCACCATCGAGGAAGTGGCCGACGACCGCCCCAAGCCCAAGCGCGATTTCGGCGTACTGGCCGCGCTTGAACGCCTCGGCATCAGCGTCCATGCCACTGCCCACAACATCAAGGCGCTGTGCAGCTTCCTCGGCGAGAACCTGGTGAAGGCCGCGCGGCTGGTGAAGGAACCACGGCGCTTCCGCCTGACCGCTACCGTGCACCAGATGGAGCAGGTGGGCCTGGATGCGGTGCCGCTGGTGGCGCTGCTGTCCTATCTGGTTGGTGCGGTCATCGCCTTCCTCGGCTCGACCATCCTGCGCGACTTCGGCGCGGAGATCTACGTGGTCGAACTGGTCAACATCGCCTTCCTGCGCGAGTTCGCCGTACTGCTCACCGCCATCGTGCTGGCCGGCCGCACCGCCAGTGCGTTCACCGCGCAGATCGGTGCGATGAAGGCGCGCGAGGAAATCGATGCGATGCGCACGCTGGGCCTGGACCCGGTCGACCTGCTGGTGCTGCCGCGCCTGCTCGCCCTGCTGGTGACCCTGCCGTTGCTGACCTTCATCGCGATGATCGCCGGCCTGGCTGGCGGCATCACCGTCGGCGCGTTCGATCTGGATATTCCACCGCAGATGTATATCGCGCGCATGCACGAAACCATGGAAGTGCGGCACCTGCTGGTTGGCCTGTCGAAGGCGCCGGTTTTTGCCTTGGTGATCGGCCTGATAGGTTGCCTCGAAGGACTGAAGGTGGAAGGCACGGCGCAGTCGGTGGGCGAACGCACCACCTCCAGCGTGGTGCAGACCATCTCGCTGGTCATCATCATCGACGCCTTCGCGGCGTTGTGGTTCATGCACATGGACTGGTGACATGAACGCACACGACACCCCCACCGACACCGCCATGCAGGACGACCAGGGCCACGACCTGGCCATCCGCGTGCGCGGGCTGGTCAACCGCTTCGGCAGCCAGACCGTGCACGAAGGCCTGGACCTGGACGTGCGCCGCGGCGAGATCCTCGGCGTGGTCGGCGGTTCGGGCACCGGCAAATCGGTGCTGATGCGCTCGATCCTCGGCCTGCGCGTGCCAGACGAGGGGCAGATCGAGGTGCTCGGCCGCGACGCGCGCGCCGACGATGCCGAAAGCCGCCTTCACATCGAGCGCAACACCGGCGTGCTGTTCCAGGATGGCGCCCTGTTCTCCTCGCTGACCGTGGGCGAGAACGTGCAGGTGCCGCTGAAGGAACACCACCGCGAGCTGCCCGAGCGCTGGCACTACGAACTGGCCCTGCTGAAGGTGAAGCTGGCCGGCCTGCCCGCCGATGCAATCAACAAACTGCCTTCGCAGCTGTCCGGCGGCATGCGCAAGCGCGCCGGCCTGGCGCGGGCGCTGGCGCTGGACCCGCCACTGCTGTTCCTGGACGAACCCACCGCCGGCCTGGACCCGATCGGCGCGGCCGCCTTCGACCGCCTGATCAAGACCCTGCAGGAAGCGCTGGGCCTGACCGTGTTCCTGATCACCCACGACCTGGACACGCTGTATGCGATCTGCGACCGGGTGGCGGTGATCGCTGACCGCAGGGTGGTGGCCAACGCGCCGCTGTCCGAACTTGAGCAACTGGACCATCCGTGGATCCAGGAATATTTCCACGGACCCCGCGCGCGTGCCGCACGCGGCGAACAGATCAAGAGTGCCTGAGCCATGGAAACCAAAGCCAACTACGTGCTGATCGGTGCGTTCACCCTGATCACCGGCCTGGCCCTGCTGGCCTTCGGCCTGTGGGCAGCCAAGTATTCTTCCGACCGCACCTGGCAGGAGTATCGCGTGGTGTTCCGCGAGGCGGTGACCGGCCTGTCGGTGGGCAGCCCGGTGCAGTACAACGGCATCGCGGTGGGCTCGATCACCGAACTGAACCTGGTGCCGGACGACCCGCGCCAGGTCGTGGCGCGCATCCGCCTGAACTCCAACACCCCGGTCAAGACCGATACCCGCGCCAAGCTGGCGATCACCAGCCTGACCGGCCCGTCGATCATCCAGCTCAGCGGTGGTACGCCGCAGGCGCCGACGCTGACCACGGTCAACAAGGATCCGGCGCCGATCATCCCGACCACGCCGTCGGCGCTGCAGAACATCACCGACGTGGCCAACCGCATCGTCGAACGCATGGACCAGGTCCTCAGTGATCGCAACGTGGCCTCGATCAACGCCACCCTGGCCAACCTGGAGACGATCAGCGGCGGCCTGGCCGACCGTGACCAGGGCACCCAGGCGCTGCTGCTCAGCGCGCGCGATGCCGCACGCAGCCTGGACACCACGCTGAAGACCACCAACGGCACCATCGAGCGCCTGGACAAGAACCTGGTGCAGCAGTTGCCGGGCATCATCGACAAGCTCGACGCCACCCTCGGCAAGCTTGATTCGGCGGCCGGCAATGCCGATTCGATCCTCGGCGAGAACCGTGCGGCCATCAACAGCTTCGCCAACGATGGCTTGGGCCAGCTGGGCCCGACGCTGAACGAACTGCGTGGCCTGATCCGCGACCTGCGCCGGGTCAGCGACCGCCTCGAGAACAACCCCGCGCGCTACCTGCTGGGCCGCGACGCACCGAAGGAGTTCGAACCCAAATGAGCCCGATGACCCTTCCGCGCCTGCTGCTGGCCGCCTCGGCCGTCGCCCTGCTGGGTGGCTGCTCGATCCTCGGCAGCGGCGACAAGATCCCGGTCACCCTGTATTCGCCCGCCGTGCAGGTGAAGGTCGACCCGGCCTGGCCGCAGGCCGACTGGCAGCTGGTGGTGTCCAAGCCCAGCGCCGCGCGCATGGTCGACAGCCCGCGCATCAACGTGCGGCCGACGCCGTCCGAGCTGGAGATCTACAAGGGTGCCAGCTGGGCACAGCCTGCCACCGACATCATCGAAGACACCCTGCTGCGCGGCTTCGAGGATTCCGGCCGCCTGCGCGGCGTGGCCCGCACCGCCGCCGGCATCCGCGCCGATTACAAGCTGGCCACTGATATCCGCCGCTTCGAATCGGACTACCAGGGCCAGGCTACGCCGACCGTGGTGATCGAAGTGAACGCCAAGCTGATCCACACCACCGACCAGCGCGTGGTGGCCGACCGCACGTTCCGCCAGGCGCAGCCGGTAGGCAGCACCGACGTAGCGGCCGTGGCCGCCGCCTTCGAGCGTGGCCTGCAGCAGCTGGCGCAGGACGTGGTGGGCTGGACGCTGGTGAACGGGCAGAGCGACACGGCCGCGCCGAAGCGCTGAACCGTATCCGCTGCGCTCGCCGGGCATGGCCCGGCGCTACCCCTTGTTCAATCCTGGTAGCGCCGGGCCATGCCCGGCGGAGCGCCCTCAACGCGGCTGGATCCAGCGGAACGTCAGATTGATGCGCTCGCCCTGCACCCGCGCCATCTTAGGCAGCGCGTGCTGGTAGAAGCGCTGGGTGCTGCCGCCCATCAGCAGCAGGTCGCCGTGACCGAGCAGGAATTCGGCCTTGCGCGCGGGATCGTCGCGCCGCCGCAGCAGGAACCGGCGCGCCGAGCCCAGGCTGAGCGAGGCAATGAGCGGCGACGGCCCCAGCTCCGGTTCGTCATCGCTGTGCCAGCCCATGTAATCGCCACCGGTGCGGTAGCGGTTGACCAGCACGCTGTTGAACGCGCCGATGCCCTGCGCCTGCAGGCGCTCGCGCAGGGCCTGCAGCCGCGGCGGCCAGGGGTGCGGCACGAACTCGGCGCCGGAATAGCGATAGCGCGCCTGCGGATCACCGATCCAGCAGCTCAGCCGCGGCGAATCCACCCAGTTGCCGAACATGCGGATGCGGTGCACCTCCCACGGCAGTTCCGCCTGCAGCGCCGGCAGCAGCGCATCGGCAGCGTCGGCGGGCAGCCAGCCCGGCAGGTGCTGGACGTCGGCATTGGGCAGGTCGGTGGGGAACAGCATCGCGCCACGCTAGCACGGCAGCCGCCGCGATCCGGTTTGCCGTGATGGCCGCCAGCGTCGAAAATGCGTCCATGACCCATTCCACGACGTCCATGCCCGCCCTCGCCCGCCCTTCCCGGCGCGTGCCGCAATGAGCGGCAGCCTGCGCCAGGCCCTGTTCCCGCTGCTGCGTGCGGCCTTCCGGCTGCTGCCACTGTCCGAGGGGCAGCGCGACCGGCTGCGGACCCGCCTGCTGGCCCGCCATGGTGACTGGGTGCCGCCGCCGCCCAAGGGTCAGCAGGACACCGACGGCCCCCGTTCGGGCGCGCAGCTGCGCTGGCGTGCCGACGAGGCCGCGATCGGCCACCGCAGCTATCGGCAGGACGCCCTGCCTACCCCGCTGCCGGCGACCCTTGTCGCTTTCTACCTGCCGCAGTTCCACACCTTCGCCGAGAACGACGCGTGGTGGGGCAAGGGCTTCACCGAGTGGCGCAACGTCACCCGCGCGTTGCCGCAGTTTGAAGGCCACATCCAACCGCGCCTGCCTGCCGATCTCGGCTTCTACGACCTGCGCAACCCGCAGGTGATGCGCGACCAGGCGAAGCTCGCCGCCGAACATGGCATCGGCGCGTTCTGCTTCTACTACTACTGGTTCAGTGGCCGCACCCTGATGGAGGACCCGCTGCAGCAGTGGCTGGCCGATGACAGCATCGATCTGCCGTTCTGCTTGTGCTGGGCCAACGAGAACTGGGCGCGTCGCTGGGATGGCCGCGACGAGGACATCCTGATCGGCCAGCAGCACAGCGCCGAGGATGACCTGGCCTTCATCGCCCACGTAGCACCGTACCTGCGTGACCGGCGCGCACTGAAGGTCGATGGCAGGCCGATACTGCTGGTCTACCGCCCGCACCTGATGCCCGATGCACGGGCGACCGCGGAGCGCTGGCGAAGTTGGTGCCGCGACCACGGTGTCGGCGAGATCCACCTGGCCTATGTGCAGGGCTTCGAGCGGCCCGATCCGCGCGACATCGGCTTCGATGCCGCCGTCGAATTCCCGCCTAACATGAGCAACCCTGCCTCGCTGTCCGCGCAGCAGTGGCTGCTCAATCCTGAGTTCAACGGCGACGTGCGTGACTGGCGCGAACTGGCTGCCGAGATCGGCGCGCGGCCGCTGCCGGACTACCCGCTCTACCCCGGCGTGAATCCCGGCTGGGACAACGAGGCACGGCGCTCCGGCCGTGGCCGGGTGTACCTGCACGCCTCACCGCGCGGTTATCGCGACTGGCTGCGCCGGACGGTGCACGAGCGCCTGGCGGCGGCGCCGCAGGACCAGCGGCTGGTCTTCATCAATGCATGGAACGAGTGGGCCGAAGGCGCCGTGCTGGAACCGGATGCACGACTGGGCCATGCGTGGCTGCAGGCCACGCGCGAAGCGCTGTCGCCGGCACCTACGGTACAACAGGCACCTGCGGTGCACCTGCATGCCTGGTACCTGGAGACCCTGCCCGACGTCCTGTCCGCGCTAGGTGAAGCCTCGCTGCCGTGGCGGATCGTCGTCACCACCCCGGCCGCGCAGGTGGAAGCCGTCCAACAGGCGCTGGCCAGCCACGGGCTGGCGGGCGAGGTGATCCCGACCGCCAACCAGGGGCGCGACATCCTGCCGTTCCTGGAGGTGGCCGAGCGGCTGCTGCAGGACCACCACGATGTGGTGCTCAAGCTGCATACGAAACGCTCGACCCATCGCGACAATGGTGACCAGTGGCGGCAGGAACTGCTGCAGCGTCTGGTCCAGGGCGGACGCGCCGCGCGCATCCACGCCGCGTTCCAGGCAGACCCGGGCCTGGGCATGGTGGTGGCCGAAGGGCACCTGCTGCGTGTCGTCGATTTCATCGGCGGCAATGGACCGGCACTGCAGCGGCTGCGCGTGCGGCTGGGCCTTCCTGCGGCCGCGGATACAGAGGTATTCGGCGCCGGCAGCATGGGCTGGTGGCGATTGCAGGCCCTGCGCCCGCTGCTGGACGCACACCTCCATCGCAGCGCCTTTGATGCCGAACAGGGCCAGGTCGATGGCACCCTGGCACATGCCATCGAGCGCGTACTGGGCACCTGCTGCGAGCAGAGCGGATTACGCGTGATGACCGCTGCGGCATGTATCGGCGAACCGGAACCGGCCGCTTCGGACTACGCCTACGCACGGCGCAGCTGATCAAAGGGGGCCACACGGCCCCCTTTGTTCGATCACATCCGGCGGAACGGCACGCCGGTCTTTTCCTTCAGTTCGTCATCGGCCACGCCCGGCGCCGCTTCCACCAGCACCAGACCGTCGTCGGTCACGTCGAACACGGCCAGGTCGGTGATGATGCGGTCGACCACGCCGACGCCGGTCAGCGGCAGCGAGCATTCGGCCAGGATCTTGTGCTCGCCGTTCTTCGCGGTGTGTTCCATCAGCACCACCACGCGCTGCACGCCGGCCACCAGGTCCATCGCCCCGCCCATGCCCTTGACCATCTTGCCGGGCACCATCCAGTTGGCCAGGTCGCCCTTGTCGGTCACCTGCATGGCGCCAAGGATGGCCAGGTTGACGTGGCCACCGCGGATCATCGCGAAGCTGTCATGGCTGCCGAAATAGCTGGCACCGGCACGCGCGGTGACGGTCTGCTTGCCGGCATTGATCAGGTCGGCGTCCACTTCGGCATCGGCCGGGAACGGGCCGATGCCGAGCAGGCCGTTCTCCGACTGCAGCCACACGTCCACGCCTTCGGGAATGTGGTTGGCGACCAGGGTCGGCAGGCCGATGCCGAGGTTCACGTAGGCGCCATCGGTCAGTTCGCGGGCGGCACGCGCCGCCATCTCGTCACGGGTCCACGCCATGTCAGTTGCCCTCCGCGCGGATGGTGCGCTGTTCGATGCGTTTTTCAGGATGCGCGTTGTGCACGATGCGGTGCACGTAGATGCCCGGCAGGTGCACCTGGTCCGGGTCGATGGCGCCCACCGGCACCACCTCTTCCACTTCCACGATGCAGACCTTGCCGGCCATCGCGCAGGCCGGGTTGAAGTTGCGCGCGGTCTTGCGGAACACAAGGTTGCCGGCCTCGTCGGCCTTCCAGGCCTTGACCAGGGCGACGTCGGCACGCAGCGCGGTTTCCATCACGTAGTGCTTGCCGTCGAACTCACGGGTTTCCTTGCCTTCGGCCACCACCGTGCCGTAGCCGGTGGCGGTGAAGAACGCGGGGATGCCCGCACCACCGGCACGCAGGCGCTCGGCCAGGGTGCCCTGCGGGTTGAACTCCAGTTCCAGCTCACCGGCCAGGAACTGCCGTTCGAATTCCTTGTTCTCGCCCACGTAGGACGAAATCATCTTCTTGATCTGACGCGTTTCCAGCAGCTGGCCGAGGCCGAAGCCATCGACGCCGGCATTGTTGGAGATCACGGTCAGGCCCTTGGCACCACTGTCGCGCAGCGCGGCGATCAGCGCCTCGGGAATGCCGCACAGGCCGAAGCCGCCCACGGCCAGGGTCTGGCCATCGGCGATGACGCCCTGCAGGGCCTCCGCCGCCGAGGCGAAGCGCTTGCTGCGCTTGCCGCTGGAAGTTGCGTGTTCCATTTCTACAGCCCTACGGGGGAAGAATCAGCGCATTCTAGCCGGGGCCCGCCCTATGACTGGGATGCGCCGCAGCATTTATGGGCCTGCTGCCGGGCTCCCGCTAGAATGGCGAATCGACGGGAGCTTGCCGCCGGCACTGGAAACGATGTCTCTGCACTACACCGATGAGGATCTGGCCCGCTGGTTCGATGACGCCACGCTGACCCGCAGCGAGCGGTGCATGGGCGGAGTAAGCCAGCTGGAACGCCACGGCGATGTGCTCATCGCCGAGGTGCAGGGCACCGCCGCGCGGCCTTACCGCGTAGAGATCGACTTGGCGGCAAGCATGCGCACGCCCCGCAGCCGCCTGCAGGGAGACTGCTCCTGCCCGGTCGGCCAGAACTGCAAACACATGGCCGCCACGCTGATGGTCTACCTGCTGGATGGGGCCATCGAAGATGATGAATGGTTCCCGGTAGGTGTCGGGACCGACGGCGGACTGGAGCAGCCCGTGCGCCCGCAGCTGCTTGCGGAACTGTCGCGCTGGCAGGCCATGCGCAGCCAGCCGGCCAAGCCAGTCCGCAATGGCGTGGTCTTTGAGCTGTCCACGGTCAATCACCGCCCGTCGGTGCTGATGCGCAAGGTGAAGTACCGCGCAGATGGGGGCATCGAGTTCGGCAAGTGGTCCGAAATCACCGCCGAGATGCTGCTCACCCCGCCCAATTACCTGACCCCGGCGGACATATCGGTCATCGCCCAGCTCTGGGCTGAGCGCCGTGCCACTACGCCTGAGCCGCGCATCGACATCGGCGCCACGCTGGCACTGATCGTTGCCAGCGGCCACGGCTGGGTCTTCTGCGGGCGAGATCGCGTGCCCGCACGCGCCGGCGCGCCGCGCCAGGGCATGCTGCACTGGGAGGTGGACGAGGTGGATGGCGAGCTTCTGTCGTTTCCTTCCTTGCACCTGGACGGCGATGCCGAGGGCCTGGTACTGGGCAATGCCGCCGGCTACCTCGACCCCGTTACCGGCGAGGTGGGGCCGCTGCTGCTCGATGTGAGCATCCAGGATGCGGATTTCTTTCTCTCCCTGCCGCCCCTGCTGCCCACCGAAGCGCCGGTGGTGGCGCAGGTGCTGAAGCAGATGGACCCGGCACTGCCGCGCCCCGGTTCGGTTGATGCGATGCGTACGCTGCAGATCAGCGCGATGACGCCCGTACTGCGCCTGCACAGTTTCGAGTACCGCCCGGCATGGATGAGCCGTCGCGGGCCCTCGCGGTGGGCGGACTTTGCGACCGTTGCCTTCGAATACGACGAACACGTGCGCTTCCTGGATGACCCCAACGTGTTCGTTCACGACGCCAACGGCGATCTGGCCCTGCTGCCGCGCGACCCTGCCGAAGAGGCGCGCCGCGAGCGCGAACTGCGCGGCTTCCACCTGCACCGCGATACGGCGCCCCGCGCCTCGCTGGAGGGCGCAGGACCGCAGTTCGTCCTGCGCAGCCAGGACTGGACCCGGCTCATGCTGCAGGACGTGCCGCAGCTGGAAGCGCTCGGCTGGAAAGTGGAGGTGGATGACGATTTCCGCCACCGCATCACCCTGATCGACGATATCGATCTGGACATCCAGCCCAGCCAGACGGAAGACGGCTGGTTCGATCTCGGCCTGGACATCCAGGTCGATGGCCGCACCGTGCCGCTGGCTCCGCTGCTGCACACGGTGCTGCAGACCGATCCGCGCTGGCTGCGCGGGCAGATCGATGCCATCGATGACGACGAGCACGTGATGCTGTCGGCCGACGACAACACTCATCTGGCGATTCGCGCCGCGCGCCTGAAGCCGGTCATTGCCTTGCTCGCCGATCTGTTCACCCAGCGCGATGCCCCCTTGCGGGTATCGGCGCGTGACCGTGGCCGCCTGCGCGCCCTGCAGGACGATGCGCGCCTGCAGTTCAAGGGCCACCAGGACACCCGTGCGCTGGTGCAGCGGCTGATCCAGACTCCGGCGCCAACCGAGGTCACTCCCCCGGCCGGGCTGGCCGCCTCCCTGCGTCCTTACCAGCTGCAGGGCCTGGCCTGGCTGCAGTACCTGCGGCAGCAGGACCTCGGCGGCGTGCTGGCCGACGACATGGGCCTGGGCAAGACACTGCAGACCCTGGCCCATATCCTGCTGGAAAAGGAACAGGGCCGGCTGCAGCAGCCGGCGCTGGTGGTGGTGCCCACCTCGCTGCTGCATAACTGGACCAGTGAAGCGGCCCGCTTCGCCCCCGACCTGCGTGTGCTGGCGCTGCATGGCGCCGACCGGGCCGCCCACTTCGATCGCATCGGCGAACACGATCTGGTACTGACCACCTACCCGCTGGTGTGGCGCGATGAAGAGGCCCTGCTGGCCCACGACTATCACCTGCTGATCCTCGACGAGGCACAGCAGGTCAAGAACGCAAAATCGAAGGCGGCCATCGCCATGCGCACGCTGCACGCGCGCCATCGCCTATGCCTGACCGGTACGCCGCTGGAAAACCACCTGGGCGAGCTGTGGGCGCAGTTCGATTTCCTGCTGCCCGGCCTGCTGGGCAACGAGAAGCAGTTCAACCAGCATTGGCGCCATCCCATCGAGCGCGGCCACGACCCGCAGCGCGCGCACCTGCTCGCCCAGCGCCTGCGCCCGTTCATGCTGCGCCGGCGCAAGGACGAGGTCGCTGCCGAGCTGCCACCGAAGACCGAGATCACCCGCACGGTGGCGCTGGAAGGCGCACAGCGCGATCTGTACGAAACCGTGCGCGCATCAATGGAAGCCAAGGTTCGTGAAGCCGTGGCCGCGCAGGGCCTGGGACGCAGTCATATCCTGGTGCTGGACGCCCTGCTGAAGCTGCGCCAGGTCTGCTGCGACCCGCGGCTGCTGCCCGGTGAGACCGGCAAGCGCAGTGCGCCGTCGGCCAAGCTGGACCTGCTGCGCGAGATGCTGCCGGAGATGGTGGAAGAAGGCCGGCGCATCCTGCTGTTCTCGCAGTTCACCAGCATGCTGGCGCTGATCGCACAGGCACTGGATGAGATGGGCCTGGCTCATGTGCAGCTGACCGGCGATACCCAGGACCGGGCCACGCCGGTGCAGCGGTTCATGGCGGGTGAGGTGCCGATTTTCCTCATCAGCCTGAAGGCCGGTGGTGTCGGCCTGAACCTGACCGCTGCCGATACGGTCATCCACTTTGACCCTTGGTGGAACCCGGCTGCCGAACGGCAGGCGACCGATCGCGCCCACCGTATCGGCCAAGAGCAACCGGTGTTCGTCTACCGGCTGATCGCCGCCGGCAGCATCGAAGAACGCATTGCCGAGCTGCAGCAGCGCAAGGCGGCGCTGGCCGATTCCATTCTCGAAGGTGGTAACGCCAGCGGTCCGCGCTTCAACGATGAGGATCTGGAAGCACTGCTGGCGCCACTGCCGGGGGTGGTGCCGAAGGGCAAGCGGGGGCGGCTGGCGCGGGCCTGAAGCGTCGGCCGGTCAGGTCCCATTGCGGCATGAAAACGATTCCCATACAGGGCTGGCGCTACAATCGCGGGCTGTGCCCACAATGGAATTGACCGATGCCCCTGCCCGCCTTCAAGGCCTATGACATCCGCGGCCGCGTGCCGGAAGAACTGAACGAAGACCTGGCCCGCCGCATCGGCGTGGCGCTGGATGCTCAGCTCGCTCCGGGCCCGGTGGTCCTGGGACATGACGTCCGCCTGACCAGCCCGGCCCTGCAGGACGCGCTCGCCGCCGGCCTGCGCGGCGTCGGCCGCGAGGTGATCGACATCGGCCTGTGCGGCACCGAGGAGGTCTACTTCCAGACCGACCACCTGGGCGCCGCCGGTGGCGTGATGGTGACCGCCAGCCACAACCCGATGGACTACAACGGGATGAAGCTGGTCAAGGAAAACGCACGGCCGATCAGCTCCGACACCGGCCTGTTCGCGATCTCCGACGCCGTGGCCGCCGATACCGGCAGCGCGCAGCCGGCGAGCGCAGCGCAGACCGCGCGCCACGACAAGAGCGCCTACATCGACCACCTGCTCAGCTACGTGGACGCCAGCAAGCTCAAGCCGCTGAAGCTGGTGGTCAACGCCGGTAACGGCGGTGCCGGCGCCATCGTCGACCTGCTCGCGCCGCACCTGCCGCTGGAATTCATCCGCATCTGCCATGAACCCGATGGCAACTTCCCCAATGGCATCCCCAACCCGCTGCTGCCGGAAAACCGCGCCGCCACCGCCGAGGCCGTGCGCGAACACGGTGCCGACTTCGGCATCGCCTGGGACGGCGATTTCGACCGCTGCTTCTTCTTCGACCACACCGGCCGCTTCATCGAGGGCTACTACCTGGTCGGTCTGCTGGCCAAGGCCATCCTCGCCCGCCAGCCGGGCGGCAAGGTCGTGCACGATCCGCGCCTGGTCTGGAACACGGTGGAAATGGTCGAAGCGGCCGGCGGCGTGCCGGTGCTGTGCAAGAGCGGCCACGCCTTCATCAAGGAAAAAATGCGCGCCGAGGACGCGGTGTACGGCGGTGAGATGAGCGCCCACCACTACTTCCGCGAATTCGCCTATGCGGACTCCGGCATGATCCCGTGGCTGCTGATCGCGCAGCTGGTGTCCGAGAGCGGCCGCTCGCTGGCCGACTGGGTGGAAGACCGCATGGCGGCCTTCCCCTGCAGCGGCGAGATCAACTTCAAGGTGGCTGACGCCAAGGCGGCCGTCGAGCGCGTGATGGAGCACTTCGCCGCACAGGCGCCGGCGCTGGACCACACCGACGGCATCAGCGCCGATTTCGGCGACTGGCGCTTCAACCTGCGCAGCTCCAACACCGAGCCGCTGCTGCGCCTGAATGTCGAAGCCCGCGGTGATGCAGCGCTGATGCAGGCACGCACCGACGAACTCTCCCGCCTTATCCAGCAGTAATCAAGGAAGATCATGAGCATCATCCAGCCTGTCATCCTGTCCGGTGGCTCCGGCACCCGCTTGTGGCCGCTGTCGCGCGAGGCCTACCCGAAGCAGTTCCTGCCGCTGGCCGGCCAGCTGACCATGCTGCAGGCCACGTGGCAGCGGGTGGCGCCCATCGCCAGCCGCGGGCCGCTGGTGATCGCCAACGAGGAACACCGCTTCGTTGCCGCCGAGCAGCTACAGCAGGTCAGCGCGGCGCCTGCCGCGATCATCCTCGAGCCGGTTGGCCGCAACACCGCGCCAGCGATCGCGGTGGCTGCCCTGGAAGCCACCCGTGACGGTGCCGATGCGCTGCTGCTGGTGCTGCCCTCGGACCACGTAATCACCGATGAGGCAGCATTCCGCAGCGCCGTGCAGGCGGCTGCCAGCGCGGCCGAAGCCGGCAAGCTGGTGACCTTCGGCATCGTGCCCACGGGCCCGGAAACGGGCTATGGCTACATCAAGGCGGCCGATGGCCAGGGACTGCGCGCCGTCGAGCGTTTCGTCGAGAAACCCGACCTGGACACCGCCAGCAGCTACGTGGCCAGCGGCCAGTACTACTGGAACAGCGGCATGTTCCTGTTCAAGGCGTCGCGCTACCTGCAGGAGCTTGAACGCTTCCAGCCGGCGATGCTGGCCGGCAGTCGCACGGCGTGGCAGCAGTCGCGCCGCGATGCCGACTTCACCCGCCTGGACAAGGACGCGTTCGCCGCGGTGCCATCCGATTCCATCGACTATGCAGTGATGGAAAGGACCGCCGACGCGGTGGTGATTCCGCTCGACGCAGGCTGGAACGACGTCGGCTCGTGGACCGCGCTGCGCGATGTCTCGCAGCAGGATGGCGAAGGCAATGCCCACCAGGGCGATGTGATCGCCATCGACTGCCGCAACACCTACGCCTACGGCCAGCGCCTGGTGGCGATGGTCGGCCTGGACGATGTGATCGTAGTGGAGACCGACGATGCGGTACTGGTCGGCAAGGCCGATCGCATGCAGGAGGTCAAGACCGTGGTGGCGCAGCTGAAGGCCGACGGCCGCAACGAAGCCACCTGGCACCGCAAGGTCTACCGCCCGTGGGGCGCCTACGATTCGATCGACAACGGCGAGCGTTTCCAGGTCAAGCGCATCACGGTCAAGCCGGGTGGCACGCTGAGCCTGCAGATGCACCACCATCGCGCCGAACACTGGATCGTGGTCAGCGGCACCGCCGAGGTCACCCGCGGCGACGAGGTGATCCTGCTGAGCGAGAACCAGAGCACCTACATCCCGCTGGGCGTGACCCATCGCCTGCGCAATCCGGGCAAGCTGCCGCTCGAGCTGATCGAAGTGCAGTCCGGCAGTTACCTGGGCGAGGATGACATCGTGCGCTTCGAGGATACCTACGGGCGCAGTTGATCAGGCGCCTGCGGGCTTGACGGTAGCGCCGGCCCATGGCCGGCGAGCGCAGCGGCTTGCAATCACCCGCCCGGCATGGCCCGGCGCTACCGCTATCAGGCAATCTCCGCCATCACCCGCTTCAGGCCGTCCTGCCAGGACGGCAGCACGATGTCGAAATCCTGCTGCAGTCGGCGGTTGTCCAGCACCGACCAGGCCGGACGCTTGGCCGGGGTCGGGTACTCGGAACTGGGAATCGCTTCGACGGTCGGCACCTTGGCCAGCACGCCGCTGGACAACGCTTCGGCAAAGATCGCCTCGGCGAATCCATGCCAGCTGGTCTGGCCGCTGGCGGTCAGGTGCCAGGTGCCCGACAGCTGCCCGGGGTGCTGCAGCGCCTGTGCGGTGACATCGGCGATCAGCGCGGCCGGGGTCGGCGTACCGATCTGGTCGGCCACCACCCGCAGCTGGTCGCGCTCGGCGCCCACCCGCAGCATCGTGCGCAGGAAATTGGCGCCGTGCGAGGCGTACACCCACGCCGTGCGGAAGATCAGGTGGCGGCCACCGGCGCCGCGAACAGCCTCTTCGCCATCCCGCTTGCTGGTGCCATAGACGCCCAGCGGCGCGGTCGCTTCGTCTTCGCGGTAGGGCGCGCTGCCCTGGCCATCGAACACGTAGTCCGTGGAGTAATGCACGAACGGCACGCCATGGGCCGCACACCAGCGCGCAATCACGCCCGGCGCCTGTGCGTTGGCCGCGAACGCGGCCTCCACGTCCTGCTCGGCACGATCGACTGCCGTGTACGCGGCAGCATTGACCACCACCGACGGCTGCAGGCGGTCCAGCAGCGCCGGCAGGCTGTCGGGCTGGCCGAAATCGGCCACCTCGCACGCACTGCCGTCGGGGAGCTGGCCACTGCGCGTGGTCGCCAGCACCGGCCCCAACGGGACCAGCGCGCGCAGCAGTTCCTGCCCGACCTGGCCGTTGCCGCCAAATACCAGCACGGTCATGGAACGTAGACCGGCAGGCGGTCTTCGGCGATGTCCTTCAGGAACGGTGCGCTCTCATCCTTGGCCGACAGGGTCGGTGTGCTCACCGGCCAGTCCACCGCGATGTCGGCATCGTTCCAGCGCACGCCGGCATCGAAGTCCTTCAGATAGACCTCGGTGCACAGGTAGCTGAACACCGCACGCTCGGACAGCACGGCGAAGCCGTGGGCGAAGCCTTCCGGAATCCAGAACTGCTTCTTGTTCTCCGCGCTCAGCACCACCGCTTCCCACTGGCCGAAGGTCGGCGAGCCGCGACGGATGTCGACGGCGACGTCATAGACCTCGCCTTCCAGCACGCTGACCAGCTTGCCCTGCGGGCGCGGCCACTGGTAATGCAGGCCGCGCAGCACGCCCTGCGCCGAGGTCGAGACGTTGCTCTGGACGAACCGGTCCGGTAGGCCCAGCGCGGCGAAGCGCTCGGCGTTCCAGGTCTCGAAGAAGTACCCACGGGCATCGCCGAACACCGCCGGCTCGATCACCACGCAGCCGGGCAGCTTGGTTTCAATCACTTTCACGGAACGACTCCACGCAGGGCGAGCTTGTGCAGGTACTGGCCGTAGCCATTCTTGATCAGCGGGGCAGCCAGCGCCTCCAGCTGCTCAGCATTGATCCAACCCTGTCCGAAGGCGATTTCCTCCGGGCAGCACACCTGCAGGCCTTGGCGGGTCTGGATGGTCTCGATGAAGTTGGAGGCTTCCAGCAGGGACTGGTGGGTGCCGGTATCGAGCCAGGCATAACCGCGGCCCAGCGCTTCCAGGTGCAGCTTGCCCTCGGCCAGATAGCGCTTGTTGAGATCGGTGATCTCCAGCTCGCCACGCGGCGACGGCTTCAGATCGGCAGCATGCGCACTGGCGTTGCCGTCGTAGAAGTACAGGCCGGTGACCGCATAGTTCGAGCGCGGGTTTTCCGGCTTTTCCACCAGGTCCACCACCTTGCCACTCTTGTCGAACTCGGCCACGCCGTAGCGCTCCGGGTCGTTCACCCAATAGCCGAACACGGTCGAGCCGTCCACGCGCTGGTCGGCGCGCTTGAGCACGTCGCGCAGGCCGTGGCCGTGGAAGATGTTGTCACCCAGTACCAGGCAGCTCGGCTTGTCGGCCACGAAGTCGCGGCCGATCAGGTAGGCCTGCGCCAGCCCGTCGGGGCTGGGCTGCACGGCGTACTGGATGTCCATGCCCCACTGCGAACCGTCGCCCAGCAGCTGCTGGAACAACGCCTGTTCGTGCGGCGTGTTGATGATCAGCACTTCACGGATGCCCGCCAGCATCAGCACGCTGAGCGGGTAGTAGATCATCGGCTTGTCGTACACCGGCAGCAGCTGCTTGCTGACGCCCTTGGTGATCGGATAGAGCCGGGTGCCGGAGCCGCCGGCCAGGATGATGCCTTTACGCTGCGTCATGTTCTCTCCCGGTTTCAGGCGCTGGTGCCGATGCGCTGCAGGCGGTAGCTGCCGTCGAGCACGCCGTTGACCCATTCCTGGTTGTCCAGGTACCAGTCGACGGTGAAGGCAATGCCCTGCTCGAAGGTGTACGCCGGCTCCCAGCCGAGGTCGTTCTTCAGCTTCGACGCATCGATCGCGTAGCGGCGGTCATGGCCCGGGCGATCGGCCACGTAGGTGATCTGGCTGCTGCGCGGCTGGCCATCCTCGCGCGGGCGGCGCGCATCGAGCAGCGCGCAGATCGCCTGCACCACTTCGATGTTCTGCTTTTCCGAATTGCCACCGACGTTGTAGGTCTCGCCGACCTGGCCCTTGGCCAGCACGGTACGGATTGCTTCACAGTGGTCGGTGACGAACAGCCAGTCACGCACCTGCTTGCCGTCGCCGTACACCGGCAGCGGTTCGCCGGCCAGTGCCTTGGCGATCACCAGCGGGATGAGCTTTTCAGGGAAGTGGTACGGGCCATAGTTGTTGGAACAGTTGGTGGTCAGCACCGGCAGCCCGTAGGTGTGGTGGAACGCGCGCACCAGGTGGTCCGACGCCGCCTTGGACGCCGAGTACGGCGAATTGGGCGCATACGGGGTGGTCTCGCTGAACTTGCCGGTCTCGCCCAGGGTGCCGTACACCTCGTCGGTGGACACGTGCAGGAAGCGGAAGGCCGCGCCCTGCTCGGCCGGCAGGCCCTTCCAATGGTCGCGCACCGCCTCCAGCAGACCCAGGGTGCCGACCACGTTGGTCTGGATGAATGCACCCGGACCGTCGATGGAGCGATCAACGTGGCTTTCGGCAGCGAAGTTCAGTACCGCGTCGGGCTGGTGTTCGGCAAGCAGGCGGGCCACCAGGGCGCTGTCGCCGATGTCACCCTGCACGAACACATAGTTCGGGTTGCCGTCCAGGCTGGACAGGGTCTTCAGGTTGCCGGCGTAGGTCAGCGCGTCGAGATTGACGACCTTGACGCCGCGGGCGACTGCTTCGAGAACGAAGTTGCCGCCAATGAAACCGGCGCCGCCGGTGACAAGCCAAGTGGACACTACCTGATCTCCTGATATTTAAATGCTTCCAGGGGGCGCTTGAAGCGCCCCGACACAGCGGCACAGCATACATCGCGCTTCCCTTCATGACTGCGTGCAGGACGTGAACAAGAGCACTTAAGGGCGCCTTTATTGCCGCAGCGCAACAAAACCATACGCATTCGCATGGTCACCCCAAGCCAGCTAGAATCAGGGTCCCACCCCCGAACCGGTTGCTGTGCGAGGACCGGACGTTTCCCGTTACTGTGAGCCGGCCAGTGGTCGGCACTACAAGGATCGAGTACCAGATGAAAATCCTCGTCGCGTACAAGCGCGTGGTGGACTACAACGTCCGCATTCAGGTCAAGCCGGACGGCTCCGGCGTGGTCACCGACGGCGTCAAGCTGTCGCCCAACCCCTTCGATGAAATCGCCCTGGAAGAAGCCCTGCGCCTGCGCGACAAGGGTATCGCCACGGAAGTGGTGGTGGCGACCATCGCCCCGGCTGACGCCCAGGCGCACCTGCGCAATGGCCTGGCCATGGGTGCAAACCGCGCCATTCACGTCGTCACCGACCAGGCCATCCAGCCGCTGACCGCCGCCCGCACCCTGCTCAAGCTGGTCGAGAAAGAACAGCCGGATCTGGTGATCCTCGGCAAGCAGGCCATCGACGACGATGCCAACCAGACCGGCCAGATGCTGGCCACGCTGTGGGGCCGCCCGCAGGCGACCTTCGCCAGCAAGCTGGAGATTGCCGATGGCAAGGCCACGGTGACCCGCGAAGTCGACGCCGGCCTGGAAACGCTGGAAGTGGACCTGCCGGCCGTGGTCACCACCGACCTGCGTCTGAACGAGCCGCGCTTCATCAAGCTGCCGGACATCATGAAGGCCAAGGCCAAGCCGCTGGAGAGCCTGCAGCTGGCCGACCTCGGCGTTGAAGCCGCCGATACCTTCAAGACCACCCAGTACGCCGCGCCGTCCAAGCGCAGCAAGGGTGTGATGGTCAAGGACGCGGCCGAACTGGTTGCCGCACTCAAGCAGAAGGGGCTGCTGTAATGAGCAAGATTCTCGTCATCGCCGAGCACCACGACGGCAAGCTCAACGCCGCCACTGCCAAGACTGTCAGCGCCGCCGCCGCCATCAGTGGTGCCAGCATCGACGTGCTGGTGCTGGCCGCCGATCCGGCCGCCGTGGCCGCTGAAGCCGCGAAGATCGCCGGCGTCGCCAAGGTCCTGACCGTGGCCAACGCCGCCAACGCACAGGCCATCGCCCAGGTGCTGGCTCCGCAGATCGCGCAGCTGGCCAAGGGTTACACCCACGTCTTCGGCCCGTCGACCACCTTCGGCAAGGACCTGATGCCCTGTGTGGCCGCCCTGCTGGGCGTCAACCAGGTGTCCGACCTGATGGCCGTGGAAGGCAGCCATACCTTCAAGCGCCCGATCTACGCCGGCAACGCCATCATCACCGTCGAAGCACCGGCCGACCAGATCGTGGTCGCCACCGTGCGCGCCGCGTCGTGGCCGGAAGCGGCCCAGGGTGGCAGCGCCGCCGTTGAAACCGCCAGCGTCGATGCGACCCTGCCTGCGCACACCCGCTTCGTCAGCCTGGCCGCCGGTGCCAGCGACCGCCCGGACCTGCAGAGCGCCAAGCGCGTGGTCTCCGGTGGCCGTGGCGTCGGTTCGGAAGAGAACTTCAAGGTGATCTTCCAGCTGGCCGACAAGCTCGGCGCCGCCGTCGGAGCCTCGCGCGCCGCGGTCGACGCCGGCTACGTGCCCAGCGACCTGCAGGTCGGCCAGACCGGCAAGATCATCGCGCCGGAACTGTACGTGGCCGTCGGCATCAGCGGTGCCATCCAGCACCTGACCGGCATCAAGGATGCCGGCACGATCGTGGCCATCAACAAGGACGCGGATTCGCCGATCTTCGAGATCGCCGATATCGGCCTGGTCGGGGATCTGTTTGCGATCCTGCCGGAACTGGAAGCCGTGCTGTAAGCTCCTGAGCTGCCGTCATGACGCCCCGCTTATTGTCGGGGCGTCGTCCGTTCTAGAAGAGGTCGTTGATGAAAGTAGCAATTTTTGGTGCGGGCTATGTGGGATTGGTCACGGCCGCATGTCTGGCCGAGGTCGGCCACGATGTCATCTGTGTCGACACCGATGCAGGCAAGGTTGAGCGGCTTGAGCGCGGAATCATTCCGATCTACGAGCCGGGACTTGATTCGATGATTACAGCCAATGTTGCCGGAGGTCGCCTGTCCTTCACGACGAGCGCGGAAACTGCAGTGAGACATGGCAACATCATCTTCATCGCCGTGGGAACCCCTCCAGGCGAAGACGGGAGTGCCGATCTCACGCATGTCCTGGCCGTTGCGGGAACCATTGGCCGCCACCTGGACCATGATGCAGTCATCGTGGACAAATCAACCGTTCCGGTGGGCACCGCCCGCAGGGTAGAGCAGCAGATCGCGCAAGAGCTTTCCGGGAACGGAAAGGATATCGCCTTCCACGTGGTATCCAACCCCGAGTTTCTGAAGGAAGGCGATGCGATCCGCGACTTCATGCGCCCCGACCGGATCATCGTTGGTACTGCAGTGGCGGCTGCAGCTGACCAGATGCGCGAGCTCTATCTTCCGTTCAATCGCAACCACGACCGTCTGATAGTGATGGACGTGCCGTCGGCGGAACTGACCAAGTATGCGGCAAACGCCATGCTTGCCACCAAGATCAGTTTCATGAATGAAATCGCCAACATCGCCGAACGTGTTGGCGCTGACATCGAACAGGTTCGCAAGGGAATCGGCTCTGACAGCCGGATTGGCTACTCCTTTATCTATCCCGGTGCCGGCTATGGCGGATCGTGCTTCCCGAAGGACGTGCAGGCATTGGCCAGGACATCGGATTCGGTCGGCTACCAGGCCGAGCTGCTCAATGCAGTGGAAGCGGTGAACTACCGCCAGAAGCAGAAACTTTCGCAGCTGATTGCCCACCACTATGCCGGCGACATCAATGGCAAAACATTTGCACTGTGGGGCTTGTCCTTCAAGCCAAACACGGACGATATGCGCGAGGCACCGGCGCTCGTTCTCATTGCAGACCTGATTGCCCGTGGCGCAAAGGTGCGTTGCTACGACCCCCAAGCCATGACCGAGGCAAGCCACCTGCTCTCCTCCTTTGGCGATGATGTTTCTTTCGCCAGTTCGGCGGAACAGGCTCTGACCACCGCAGATGCGCTGGTGATCGTGACGGAATGGAAACAGTTCCTGCTTTCAAGCTTCGAACCATTACTGCAGCTGCGTGACCGGGTCATCTTCGACGGCCGCAACATGTATGACCCTGCCAAGGTGGAATCCACCGGAATCGCGTACTACGGTATTGGCCGGGGCCGCTCCATTACCTGCGACAGCACCGGGAATGTAAAATGAAGAACTACAACAGTCGAAAGCGGGTTCTGGTAACCGGAGGAGCAGGCTTTCTGGGCTCCCACCTGATTGAGCGCCTGCTGGACCGCGGCAATGAAGTAATCTGCGCCGACAACCTGTTCACCGGCAGCAAGCGGAACATCGAGCACCTGCTGCAGAACCCGCATTTTGAATTCATGCGGCACGATGTGACGTTCCCGATCTACGTCGAAGTCGACGAGATCTGGAACCTGGCCTGCCCGGCGTCCCCGATCCATTACAGCCACGATCCAGTGCAGACCACCAAGACATCGGTCCATGGAGCAATCAACCTGCTTGGCCTCGCCAAACGACTCGACTGCCGTATCTTCCAGGCATCGACGAGCGAAGTGTACGGCGATCCCAATATCCATCCGCAGCGCGAGGAATACTGGGGGAACGTCAATCCGATCGGCCCTCGCTCGTGCTATGACGAGGGTAAACGCTGCGCGGAAACCCTGTTCTTCGATTACCACCGTCAGCACGGTCTGGACATCAAGGTTGCACGCATCTTCAACACGTACGGCCCGCGCATGCACCCGAATGACGGGCGCGTTGTCTCGAACTTCATCGTCCAGGCCCTTCGCGGCGAAGACATCACGATCTATGGCGAAGGCAAGCAGACACGTTCATTCTGCTACGTGGATGACCTGATCGAAGGCTTCCTGCGACTGATGGACAGCGAGAAGGGCTTCACGGGGCCATGCAACCTTGGCAATCCGGGCGAGTTCACCATCCGCGAGCTTGCCGAGAAGGTGATCGCGCTGACCAACTCTGGTTCCAAGCTTGTGTTCAAGCCGTTGCCGGTTGACGACCCCATGCAGCGCCAACCCGACATCACACTGGCCAAGAAGAAACTGGACAACTGGGAACCCCAGGTCCAGCTGGAAGAAGGTCTGCGCCGGACGATTGCCTACTTCGACAATCTGCTCAGCGAGAGCAACTGAAACGCTCGAGCGGAAAAAAAGGGGCGCCTTCCAGGCGCCCCTTTCTTTTGCAGCAGATTCACGTCGGCCGCGCTTTGGCGACATGTTCCCCGCAGCTCTGCCGCGCCATGTGCTTCACCTGCAGCGATAGTCCACGTTCTGAAGGCTATGTCGGAACGGATCGGTGAGATCATCGGAATAGACGCCAAGCAGGAGCCTGCGCTTGGGCAGCAGGTTCTTGCGATAGAACCTGCTCAGTGCGGCGATGCGTTCACCCTTTTCCGTCAGGCGGACGCAGCCATTGACGATCTGCACGGTGCCGGAACTCTCCTGCTCGGTCAGGCGCACATCGACCAGACGATGTTCAACCATGTACTCCTTGGTGAAGACGTCCTGGAAAGCACTCTGGCGGATCCCGCCACCACGCTGCTCCAGCTTCTCCAGGATGTAGAACGAAAGGGACCGGTCAATCACCGTGGGAACCGAGATTGCAAACGAATAGCCCCCCAGCAGCCAAATGATGCAGAGAAGAGACTTCTCGAGACCCGACAGGGCTCTGAAACAAGGCAGCAGCAGCAGAAGTCCGGTGATGACAAGCGCAATGAACGCATCCCCGATCGCCGCGTAGAACACGACGTCGACAGCGAAATAACGCATGTGGATCACGTAGACGGCAAGCAGCACAACAACGTATACAGCGGTCAGACCAGCCGCCTTGAGAAACCTGTTCATACCTTGAATACCAACATGCGATTACCCAGGAAAGAGATGACAAGTTGAATACCGCTGATGGCAACGAAGCCAATCCGGTAATCGAGAGCAAATACGTCAGCCCACAGCGCCATGAGCGCACCGCTCAGAAGCGCCAACGCCGCGTACAACACCGAAAACCTGACCAACTCCTTGCGCAGGCTGCCCGTCCTTGTCGCGAATACGAAAAAACGATTGCCCACAAAAGAGGCGAGGATCCCAAACACTGCAGCTATGGAATTGGCCAGTCCCTTGGATCCAACGTGCACAACCTCAACCAGGAAGGTCAGCGTGCCGAAGTGAACCGCAGTCGCAGCCAATCCGTTCAGTACAAATCGGGCGAACTGGCGAAGATCAGCGCCGCGCAGCACTGCCACGCGCCTGGCTGGAGAAGTTGACGTAGTCCATGAACGCCCCCCGCTTCTGGATTCCACCGCGGACAATGCCGCTGAGCATGAGCGTCATGAGCGTGAGCGTTCCCGTCTGCAGGAATACGAGGAACAGAACGCCCAGCGCCATCGAGAACCAACCAGGCGTAGCGTAGCCCGCAAGCTTCAGGAGCGTCGCCACGACGGCGAACACGATGGATACCGAGGAGACCACTACACACATCAGACCGACTCTGACCAGCACATCTTCTGCAAACACCATGAGCGCACGGAAGCCGTGCAGCGTCAGGCCGACAAAGTTCATTTTGCTCTGGCCCGCATAACGCGGCCCACGGTCGATCGGGCACACGGCCAAGCGCAGCTTGCTGGCGATGATGCCGCCAGCGACGTGAGTCCAAACCTCATGCATCGCATTGGCCCGGCAAAGGGCCGGACGCGTCAACGCCATGAAGTTTCCAAAGCTGATGGATCGGCCGGTCAGCAGCTGGAAAATGAACTTGTAGACGACATAGAAGGCTTTGAATCGAAGGGTTTCGACCCGGCTCTTGCGCTGCGCCACCGCGACATCCACGTTTTCGGCATCAAGTGCGCGTAGCAGTTCGGCAATGGTCGCCGGCAGATCCTCGCCGTCCGAATCCATCACCACCACACGCTGCGCATCCGGCAATTCGCTTTCCACATAACTGAGCCCAATGGCGATGGCCTTCTGGTGCCCCACATTCCGGCGCAATGTAAGCACCACGCCATTGATCCCTGCCGCCTCAAGGTGCTCGCCAAGCACGGGCTCGCGCAATGAGCCGTCATCTACAGCCACCACATAGACGCTACTGCCGTAACAGGACGCCAGCTCACTGAAGAGGCGACCTGACGCGGCGCGATCCTCGTAGACGGGTGTAACGACTACGAACTCGAACTCGGGCTGCATGTTTGACCTCGGGTACTCAAAAGAAGAAGTTGGCACGCGTCCTACACCCGCTCACGCGTGGCAGCCAGGTCGACGAGCAGAGAGCAGGTCGCCAGAAGCCATACAGGGAGCATAGTGCGGTCCGCGCTGGTGGCAAGATGCCAGGGAAGATCATTCGGAGTACTCATGTAGACCACAACGAGAACTGCGACATAACTCGCACACGCAGGCAGCACGTAGAACGAAATGCTGTTCCTGCGAGCGACAAAGGCGATCAGCAACAGGGGCGGCAGCAACAGCAGCGTGGGCAGGCTGAACAACAACGAATCGATCAGCAGCCAGTAAGACCTGATGTCGCCGAGCCTGCCAGTAAGCTGGCCCATCAGGTCGGAACCGGCGAGATCATTGGACAGGCCAGCATGGGCGACGCTCAGCTTCCAGGCCAGCAAAGGCAGGATCGCCACAGCAAGGGAGACCACCATCGCAAGCTTCATTCTGTGTCCGCGGAGCAGCAAGCCGGCAAGTCCCGCCAACGCTGCACACAGAAGCAGCGCGCCCCCCTCATTCTTCACCAGTGCCAACAGCGCTGCCATGACGGTCAGCTGCACGTACTGCCCGAAATCAGGCTCGTCGGTGGCCGTGATCTCATTGACCAGAAGGAACACCGCAACGAAAGCCAAGGAAAGCAGAGCGTCAACGTAGCCGTCGACAAGGTGATTCCCACCAAGAGCGACGAGGACCAGCAGGAACACCATGCGCCATTCCAGCCGGGGAATTCTGGGCAGAATGACCAACAAAGGGGGGAGCATCGCCAATGGAACAACGACTTTGGGAAAGACGTCATTCCAATGACCGATCACATGCGCGACTGACGCCATCAGTGCTGGAACCAATGATGGATAGTCGTTGTGGCTCCAGACCGCATAGTCATCCAACTGTGCGTAAAGCGAAGCCTCGTAGAAGATCCGCTTTCCGTGGAACAACCATATTGAACGCGCATCCCATGCCGGCGATGGAGTGGCCAGCGCAACAATGCACAGTGCGAGAACAAAAATAACTGCCAGCACGTTCTGCCGGCACAACAGCTGCGACGACGCTACGGCCACGAATATGCCCGCGCACGCCAGCAGCAGGACCGTGAGCAACGTCCCGCCTGCACCTGCTGCGCAGAACAGATAGACCAGAACCAGCAATGCACCGAGCCAGGCTGCAGGATAACTGCGTGCGTTACCTACAATTGAAGATGCGCGCATGTTCGCCCTCCTGCTCGAGCCTGCAGGACGAAGCAACAGCAGCTGATTCCGTACCCAATATGCAGCTCCTGCTGCTCGAATCGATCCTCACGGGGTAGATGGCCTCGTAGCTTCGCTGCATCAGCAGACTGTCCGACGCCACCTCATCACTGAGCGAACAGGTCACTGGCGCAGCGGACTGAGTACGCAGCAAGTGTGCAAACTCGCCGACTGCGGGCGGCAGCGACTCCAATTCTCCAGCGAACGGCTGAAATGCCGTGCGCAGAATCCTGAGCGAAAAGCCCGATGAAACTGCCAGCGAAGAAAGCTGCCAGACCAGCAGGATCGCCAGCATCAAACGGATGGATGGAGTAATTGCGCGTGACATATCGCGCTGGTCGTGCCGCTCGCGTTGCGTCATCTCAGACCTCGCAGGATTCGGGTCCACTTCCACGAGGACGACTGAAGAACCTGCCTGATATGGAAATCGAGGTCAGCCTCGTTCATCAGCCAGATGCGAGGCGGACGCGTCCACGGCCTGCGCTTCAAGGCGCTGAGCAGCACGCGCAGAGGCGCAGTGATCTGCCAGGATTTGGAGGTGGTCAACTCGTAATAGCGCTCTCTCAGCTCGGCCAGTCGCTGATCGTCGTCAAGCAACACGCCGTTGGCCAGCGACTCTATACCCGTCTCGGCGGCGACGTCGACGTCGCCCTTCAGGCGCTGCAACTCCGCGTACATGTTGCGCAGCCTGTGCACGGATCCCTTGGGAAGCAGGAATGGCTGATCGTTAAGCTTCTTGAGAGTATTCAGATAGTTGCCGGTCCACTCGAACTGCGAATGGGCCGTATACGAAGTACCGGTGGTCCAGTGCCGGTAGATGCAGCCGACATCGGTGGAGGTGCTCACACCACACAAAGGCGCAGCGCGAATGATCAGGTCCCAATCTTCAGCAGTGCTGTGGCCGGGATCGAACTGGAAACCGAGATGGCTGAACAGTGCCCTCGGGAATGCGATGGAGTGAAGTGGCGTCCGGTTCTCCACGATGTGCGCCAGCAGGTCGAAGTTGGCGGGATAGATGGACTTCATGCCGCTCATTGATCTGGAAGCGGCACCACCGCCCGCAACATCGACACGGTCCCAGTCCTGTGCAACGGTGCACTGCCGCAGAAGTGCGCCAGGTGCTTTTTCCGCCAGTTTCCTGAAGGTCTCCACCCAACCACCAAACAGCAGATCGTCGTCGTCAAACGCAACGACATAGTCGCCGCTTGCAGCGCGGAAACCCGTATTGAGTGGCACCGAGCGTCCGCCGCCGTCGACACGCACGAGACGAACCCGGCTGCGGAAAGCCGGGTGCAGATGTTCGATGAGACGCTCGACCTCGATCTGGGCAGGGATCTCCAGATTGTGCCCAACGATCAGGACTTCAAAATCCTGATCACTCTGCGCAGACAGGCAGAGCAGGCCCTCGCGAAGCGTGCCGATCCTGGTCCCTGTGGTACGGATTACAACGCTGAGAAAGGGGTTCTCTGCTTTCTGGGTTACGCCATTGAAATCCGCGCCTGCCTTGCGTGCAGGTCCAGGCAGGTATGCACGGATGAATTGATTCACATAGCCGTACTGATCAACGCCTTCCCTCAACTGGGCAAGAAGCTGGCCCAAGGGCGTGCCGGCAGACAGGCCCGGCAACGTGCCGGGAAAGTGTTGATCACTTTTCCTCAGACTGAAGTCATGCTGATAGGCCTCGTGCCATCCATGATCGCGCGTCAGTCTTGACAGCACGTCGTTGGTGAAAAAACGGATATGCGTGCGATCTAGCAGGCCCGCATTGGTCCAATCGAAGCGGCCGAGCGCGAGCTTGGTACCAACATCCCGATGGGAGACATTGGGAACCGAAAGGATCAAAGGCGCATTCCAAGGTGCGGCAATTTCGGCCAGATCGGACAGGAGTTGTCCTGGCTGGTTGATGTGCTCGATGAAATCCAGCGCCGTGATCGCCACGACCCTCGCGCCTTCAGGCAGCGCCCCCAGGATCTGCGCCGCCAGATCCTGCTGGCCTGCGATGAACTGCACCGCGTTGAAGCCCCGTGAGCGCAGCGACTCGAGGGATTCGAGATCCGCGTCCAATCCAAGATACTCGACGCCGAACCGGTCGCGCAGGATCTCCGCGATCCGTCCGTAACCGCAACCGATGTCGACGACGTAATCACCGGGACGAGGTTCAAAACGAGTCACCAACTGGACCACGTGCCCGTACGGATTACTTTCTGAGAAAGCGTTGTCGTAGATATCCATCTTCAAACGAACCTGTGACGAGCGTAGAGGCCATCGCGGAAATACGCGACCTTGTGGCCGGGATCAAGACGGGCAGGCAACGTTCCATCTTCCCGGCGCTTCTCGAAGGAAGCCAGCGCATCAAGCCATACTTGATCGCCACTTTCCGCGAAGAAGGCAGATATCTGCTCTACCCGATCATCCCGGCAATATTTGTATGCAATGAGCAACCCCGCCTCGGCCGAATAGAACTTCTCGGCCCAGCCAACCGGGCGATCACCGCCAAACTGCATGCGCTTGTCATGGAAAACTGCAGCACGCGGACAGTAGATGAGCTTGTAGCCCTTCAGTCGCGCGCGCCAGGAAAGATCAACGTCGTCGCAGTAAAGGAAGAAGGTCTGCGCATCATAGCCCTCCAGCTCGCTCAGGACCGTACGCCGGACCAGGGTGCAGGCTCCGGACGCCCAAGGGGTTTCCCCTGAAGAAGTGTTGTATTCCTTGGGATGCTCAAAAGGCAGTTGCTTGGGCTCGCTCATCCCCACAGAAGGGTCTGAGAATGGGCGTGCGAGCTCGATCAGGGCGTCCGGCGCAAACATGATGTCCGGGTTCATGAGAATGGTGAAGTCGGTCTGATCAAGTTCCAGCAGCGCATTGTGTCCGCCCGCCGAACCCATGTTGCGGCCAAAATGGACGTATTCGATATCAGCCAGGGTACCGCAGGCTGCCTTGGCGCCTTCAACCACCGAGCGCAGGGAATCGGTCGGTGATGAATCACCGTATGCAAGCGTCACCCGACCGAAAGTACCTGCCTGGATTGCAAGCTCCGCGGCGCGATCCAGGTGCTGGACAGTTCGCAGGATCGAGTCCGGCTCGTTTCCGTAAAGGACAGCCTGCACGCGCAGGCGCCCAAGTTTCGGAAGCTCATTGATTTCCATCGTTGCCTCTCCAATGCATTGCGGCGATCGAGCGCCAAGTACGTACGGCCCTGCACCATCGCAGGCTTAGTTGGCGACATCCATTCTGATATCAAGCATCGGTATCCCGATAAGACCGGTTGACACGCTGGTTGATCGACTTGAAAGGATAAGCGCGTCATGAATCCACTGGTGCATGACATGCTGTTTCTGGGTTCCATCACTGACAGCGACACTGATGGCATAGTCCCCTGAAGGCAGCACGGGCATGCGGAAGGTAAAGCTTGCTGTACAGACCTCTTGTGCAGCCAGTGCCAGAGGATTGTCCAGGTAGGTCAGCTGGGTATTCTCGCCAAACAACGGCTGCCCCTGCTTGTCCTTGACAACGAAACCAACCAGCATCGACTGGATGGCGACATGGGCTCTCAATTGAAGCCGGAGCGTCACCAGTTCGCCTCCAACGACCCAGCTGAGCCTGCGACCACCTTCATCAAACAGCCCACCGCCCTCAAAGACAACGCCGCCCGATCCGAAGTCGTGCTGGATAGCGAATGGAAATACTTCGATGTCGTTGCGCAAGGAGGTGGTGTTGATCCAGGCCAGACGTGCATCAACCTCGTCGGCGGTGAATTCGGTGACCGAAGCGGGGCGTCCCGTGGCCGAATCAACGGTATCGGTTGCGCCGGCCTGGTCATACAGATCCGCCAGATACGCCCCCGCTACCTCTTTCGGCGGCGCGTCCATGAACACTCGACCGTCCTTCAGCCAGATGACCCGGTCACACAGTGCTGTGACTGCCCCCATGTCATGACTGACGAATACAAGAGTCCCGCCGTTGTCGCGGAACCCATGCAGGAAGCGCATGCACTTCTGCACGAAGAACGCATCTCCCACCGCCAAGGCCTCATCCACGATGAGCACGTCTGCATCGACGTGAGCAACGACCGAGAACCCCAAGCGGGTGAACATGCCACTGGAATACGTTTTCACGGGACGGTCAATGTAATCGCCGATATCCGCGAATGCGATTATGGAATCCCGACGAACATGTATCTGCTCCTCGCTAAGCCCATAGATCTGTGCGCAGAGATCGATGTTTTCGCGACCGGTCAGTTCCGGATTGAAGCCAGCTCCCAGTTCAAGCAGTGCGGCTACTTTCCCGTGGATGCGAGCCTCGCCCTCGCTGGGAGTCAGCGTACCGCACAGGATGCTCAACAGAGTCGACTTACCTGCGCCGTTACGACCAACAAGCCCGAGGGTCTGGCCGCGCGGGACCTGGAAAGTGATGTCCTTGAGAACCTGATGTTCACGGTAGAACGTCCTCCGATTGCCCACCAGCATCTGCCACAGGCGATGGGATGGCTGGTCGTACAGGAGGAAGCTCTTGTCGACGTGGGCTACATCAACGATCAACTGATCAGAGGACATCGGCAAAGCCCTTGCGCGTACGCATGAATACCCAGTATCCGAGGCTCATTACACACAGCGACACCACGGAGTAAATGGCGAGAGCAAGGAAGTCAGGCATCTGGCCATGGATGGCCACGGCCCGAACCTGCTGGATGATGACCGTCGTCGGATTCAGGTAAAGGAACGCACGGTACTGCTCAGGCACCATCTCCATCGGGAAGAAAATGGGGCTGGCGAACATCATGAGGGTGAGTATCAGTGGGACTACCTGCTGGGTATCACGGAGAAAGACCGCGAAGGCGGACAGCATCCAGGACACCCCCAGCAGCAGGGGCAACGCTGGCAGAAGTACGACGAAAATCAAGGGCCAAGTCGGCGGGACACTGCCGACGATGAGCAGCTGCCCCACCAGAAGGATCGAGAGGTTGACGCAGAGATGGAACCCCGCCGTTGCCAGTGTCATCCAAGGCAATACCGTCAGCGGGAAAACCACCTTTTTTACATAGGTGGCATGCTCGAATATCAAGCCCGAAGAGCGCCCGATCACTTCTGCGAAGAAGAGGTGGGTGATGAGGCCGGAAAAAAGAATCACGGGGAATGCTGCCTGCGGGGCCGAGCCGAATCGTGCCTGCAGCACCACCCCAAGGAAGAACCAGTAGGCGCAGAGCAGCAGCAGTGGCGTGGCAAACGACCACAGCGTGCCGAAGATGGAGCCTTGGTATCGGCCACGGATATCGCGCTTGACCATCCGCCCCAGCAGTGCGCGATGATCCCATGGATCCCGCAGCGGACCTCGTCCGTCGATCGTGCTCATCGCATCAACCCAGCGCCCTTTCCAGATCCACCTGCAGATCCCCCAGCTCCTCCACACCCACGCTCAGCCGCACCAGCGCATCACTGATGCCCAGCTGCTCTCGACGCTCCACCGGGATCGAGGCATGGGTCATCACCGCCGGATGGTTGACCAGGCTTTCCACGCCGCCCAGCGATTCGGCCAGGGTGAACAGTTCGGTCTTCTCGCAGAAGCGCTTGGCCGCTTCAAAACCGCCCTTGAGCACGATCGAGACGATGCCGCCGTAGCCGTTCATCTGGCGGGTAGCCAGCTCATGCTGCGGGTGCGAAGGCAGGCCCGGGTAGATCACCTTCTCCACCGCCGGGTGCTTGTCCAGCCACTGGGCCAGGGCCAGCGCGTTGGCGCAGTGCGCCTTCATGCGCAGCGGCAGGGTCTTCAGGCCACGCAGGGCAAGGAAGCTGTCGAACGGGCCCTGCACGCCACCCACCGAGTTCTGCAGGAAGGCCATCTGCTCGACCAGTTCGGCGTTGTCGCCGGCCACGACCATGCCGCCGACCATGTCCGAGTGACCATTGAGGTACTTGGTGGCCGAGTGCAGCACCAGGTCCGCGCCCAGCTCCAGCGGCCGCTGCAGCATCGGCGAGGCGAAGGTGTTGTCGACCACCACGATCAGGCCATGGCGCTTGGCGATGGCGGCCACCGCGGCGATGTCCACGATCTTCAGCATCGGGTTGGTCGGGGTCTCGATCCAGACCATCTTCGTGTTTGGCGTGATCGCCGCTTCGAAGGCCGACAGGTCGGTCAAGTCGACAAAGCTGAAATCCAGGCCGGCGGTGCGGCGGCGCACGCGCTCGAACAGGCGGAAGCTGCCACCGTAGATGTCGTCCATCGCCACCACGTGGCTGCCGGCGTCCAGCAGCTCGATCACGGTGGAGGTCGCCGCCATGCCCGAAGCAAAGGCGAAGCCACGGGTACCGCCTTCCAGTGAGGCCACGCAGCGCTCATAGGCGAAGCGGGTCGGGTTATGCGTACGCGAGTACTCGAAGCCCTGGTGCTCGCCCGGACTGGACTGCGCATAGGTCGAGGTCGCGTAGATCGGCGGCATCACCGCGCCGGTGCTCGGATCCGGCGACTGGCCGCCATGGATGGCCAACGTGGCCAGGGCCAGCGCGCGGTCGGGCGAAGAAGGGTTGGACATGTCGTTTCCTGCAGGGCGCCGGTGACGGCGCCGTCAAAGGATCGGGAGTCTATCAGCGCCGCCTTAACGGATTTTGACGCGGATAGACCAATATGAATGCGCGAATTCCGCGGATCGTCGCGTTACTGCACGCGGCGGCGCAGATAGTTCAGCAGATCGATGCGGGTGATCAGGCCGAGGAAGGTGCCGCCATCCATCACGATGGCCACCTGGCCGCGGTCGAACACCGGCAGCAGGGCCTCGATCGGCGACTTCACGTCCAAGCGGTCCAGCTTGCTGACCATGGCCGTGGCGACCGGATCGCGGAAGCGGGCCTCGTCACCATAGACATGCAGCAGTACGTCGCTTTCATCGACGATGCCGACCAGCTGGTCGCCGTCCATCACCGGCAGCTGCGACACGTCATACAGCTTCATGCGCTGGTAGGCGGTGGTCAGCAGGTCGTTCGGGCCGATCACGACAGTGTCGCGCTGGCCGTAGGGGCGCAGAATCAGGTCGCGCAGGTCGCCGTGCTGCGGGCGTTCCAGGAAGCCGTTGTCCAGCATCCAGTAGTCGTTGTACATCTTCGACAGGTACTTGTTGCCGGTGTCGCACACCAGCACCAGCACCTTCTTCGGCGTAGTCTGTTCCTTGCAGTACTTCAGGGCCGCTGCCAGCAGGGTGCCGGTGGACGACCCCCCGAGGATGCCTTCCTTGCCCAGCAGCTCGCGGGCGGTGTGGAAGCTCTCGGCGTCGGTGATCGCGTAAGCCTTCTTGACGCGGCTGAAGTCGGAGATCGACGGCAGGAAGTCCTCGCCGATGCCTTCCACCAGCCAGCTGCCCGACTTGTCGTTCAGGTTGCCGTCGTTGATGTACTCGGCCAGGATCGAGCCGACCGGATCGGCCAGCACCAGCTCGGTCTTCGGCGACAGCGTGGCGAAGGCGCGCGACAGGCCGGTCATGGTGCCCGAGCTGCCACAGCCGAACACGATGGCGTCGAGGTCACCGCCCATCTGCTCGAGGATTTCCGGGCCGGTGCCGAATTCGTGCGCCGCCGGGTTGTCCGGGTTGCCGAACTGGTTGATGAAGTACGCGCCCGGGGTCTGGTCGGCGATGGTCTTGGCCAGGTCCTGGTAGTACTCCGGATGGCCCTTGGCCACATCCGAACGGGTCAGGCGCACTTCGGCGCCCATCGCCTTCAGGTTGAAGATCTTTTCGCGGCTCATCTTGTCGGGCACGACCAGGATCAGCTTGTAGCCCTTCTGCTGCGCCACCAGTGCCAGGCCCAGGCCGGTATTGCCGGCAGTGCCTTCGACCAGGGTCGCGCCGGGCTTGAGATCGCCGCGCTGTTCCGCTGCTTCGATCATCGACAGACCGATGCGGTCCTTGATCGATCCGCCCGGGTTGGCGTTCTCGAGCTTCAGGTAGAGCTCGCAGACACCGGTATCCAGGCGCTGGGCCTTGACGATGGGGGTCTGGCCGATGAGTTCGAGGACGGAGGAATGGATGGGCATTCGGAAACTTCGCTTCGCGCCACGCTGGGCCGGACAGATGATTATCCGCCGGATGGCTGCGAATGTCAGGAGCCGTGAGCGTGCCGACCAATGGTCGGCACCTACCGGGGCAATGAGCGCTCGGCGGGCTGCCCAAGGGGATGCGGACGGCCCCGGATCGACGAGGAGACCAGTACCGCCCGCATCGGTGGACTGAGGGTATGCACGGGTGCAGGCCGTTGCCTGCGAGCCAAGGCACCACCGCCTGTGGTGCCTTGGCGCGGCCGCCGTTGCCGGCAACCGCGGGGCCATCGTTGGCCGGGTCACGCCGTTCCCGGCGCGACCGGAGCGTCAGTGCGTGGGGGACGTCGTTGCGAGCGGTGTTTCGTACATACGCAGAAGGCGTTGCTTGGCCAGCAGCTTCTCGCGCTTCATGCGACCCAGGGTGACATCATCGATCGGGAGCACACCCAACTCCGCGTCCATGCACTTCTTGTTCAGCTTGCGGTGCTGGTCATGGAGTGCCCGGAACTCCGGATCACGCGCGCGACGGGCGTCGATCTCGCTCTGGGGTTGATCTTCAAACATGATGGACCTCCTTCGACAGATACACGAACGCCCCGGCCGCAAGGCACGGGGCGTTGTTCATGGAGGAGCGCCGGTCGATTGCCACATGGGTGCCCACAACGACCTGCGGCACTGGCCTGCGCACGTCGGTCTGCTGCGGTTCGCGCCCTGCTTTCATCGGCCCGGCCCTCCCATCAACCGGTCCGCGGCATTGCGTCCCGGACGATTGACCCTACGCCTGCTCCGGGCCGGGTACAAGACCCCCGCGACAAAAAGACCGAACCCCGCCGGGGCGGGGTTCAGGCTGAATGCTCAATGCAACGAAAAACAAACGAATTCAAGCAATTACGGGGCGACGATGACCTCGGCCGAGCGCGCCTTGGTAGATGCTGCCTTCTTGCCGCTGACCTGGATCCGGCTGCTGGCGACACCGGCTGAGACCAGCGCATCACGCAGGGCTTCGGCACGCTTCTGGCCGACGCCATTGGCGCTGTCGTAGGCCTCGATGCGGACCCGGCCCTTCTTGCCGATGTTCAGGTACTCGGCCAGGGCCTTGGCCTGGTTCTTCGCACCGCCGGACAGGCTGGCCGCACCGGCACCGAAGGCGTCGCCGCCGAGGGTGAACACCTCGCCGCGAGCATCGAACTTCGAGCCCGGCAGCTTCTGCCCGGACACCAGCTCGGCTTCCTCGCGCGCCAGCTTGGCGGCGTTCTGCTGGGCCGAGCTGAGGCGCTGCTGCTGCTTGCCAGCCACGCTGGTCAGGGCGTTCTCGGCGTCCTGGCGGGCCAGGGTCTCGGCTTCGGCGGCCTGGCGCAGGCGTTCGGCCTCCTCGGCCTGCATCTGCGCCTGCATGCGCAGCTGTTCGGCTTCCTGGCGCGCGCGGGCGGCGTCGCGGCGGCTGGCTTCGATCAGCAGGTCGCTGCGGGTGCGGTCCAGGCGGTCGACCTCGCGGGCGGCCAGGGCGGCGCGCACGCTGGTCTCGGCAATCTCGACCCGGCGCTCGGCCAGGTAGGTGGCCAGTTCCTGGTCGCGGCGCTTGGCCTTGTCCAGGGTGGCGATGGCCTGCTGGGCCTGCATGCGCTCGAAGGCGGCCAGCTCAGCAGTGTCGGGATTGGCCTGGATGTTCATCAGGCGCTGGCTCAGCTGGCCGACCATCGGGTTGTCGGCGGCGACAGCCTGGGCCGGCAGGGCCAGCGCGGAGGCCAGGGCCAGGGCGGAGATCGACTTCATCGGCGGTCCTCCCCGGTCGACAGCTGGCGCTGCAGCTGGTTGACCTCGTTGCGGCGCAGCTGCAGCTGGGCCGTGGCGGTGGCTTCCTCGCTGCGGGCACGGGCCAGGTCAGCGTCGGCAGCGGCGCGCAGGGCCAGTGCCGGGGCATTCTTGCGCTCACGGCGGTCGCCGGCGGCGCGCTGGGCCTGCTCCAGGCCCTGGCGGGCCAGGCCGATCAGGTCCGGGGCGTACTGGTCGGCGTCGGCCTGGGTGGCCTTGTCCACCGCCTGCCGGGCCTGGGCCAGTTCCTGTGCGCCATCCTGCGCCCAGACGGGAGCAGAGAGTGCGAATGCAAACGCCATCACATACAGGCTGTGGCGCATTCGTGCGAAGCTAAGTCGTTTCATTGGGGAGGCCGTACCGGTTGTCGGTTCACGGCCATTGTCGTCAAGCCGACACCGTGCTTGCAACGGGCGCCGGCAGTTTCGTTGGGGAAAATTCGCAATGGATATCGGCTACTTCCTGAAGCTGATGACCGAAAAGAACGCTTCGGACATGTTCTTGACCACCGGTGCGCCGGTCTACATCAAGATCGAGGGCAAACTGTACCCGCTCGGCAACACCGGGCTGCCGCCGGGCATGGTCAAGAAAATCGCCTATTCGCTGATGGACGAGGGCCAGGTGCCCCAGTTCGAGCGCGAGCTGGAACTCAACATGGCCATCGCCCTGGCCGACGCCGGGCGCTTCCGTGTCAATGTGTTCAAGCAGCGGGGCGAGGTCGGCATGGTCATCCGCGCCATCCGCAGCCGGATTCCGAGCATCGAAGAGCTCAACCTGCCGCAGGTGCTGAAGGACGTCATCATGACCCCGCGTGGGCTGGTGCTGGTGGTGGGGTCCACCGGCTCGGGCAAGTCCACCTCGCTGGCGTCGATGATCGACCACCGCAACAGTACGACCACCGGGCACATCCTCACCATCGAGGACCCGATCGAGTACCTGCACAAGCACAAGATGTCGATCGTCAACCAGCGTGAGGTCGGCCTGGACACCCATGCCTTCCACAACGCGTTGAAGAACGCGATGCGTGAAGCACCGGACGTGATCCTGATCGGCGAGATCCTGGATGCCGAGACGATGGAGGCGGCCATTGCCTTCGCCGAGACCGGCCACCTGTGCCTGGCCACCCTGCACTCCAACAACGCCGACCAGACCATCGAACGCATCCTCAACTTCTTTCCGGAAAGCGCGCACAAGAACGTGCTGATGAACCTGGCGCTGAACCTGCGTGCGGTGATCAGCCAGCGCCTGGTGAAGAACAAGGAGGGCCGCCGCCTGCCGGCCACCGAAGTGCTGATCAACACGCCGATGATCCGCGACCTGCTGCGCCGCGGCCAGGTGCACGAGATCAAGGCGGCGATGGAGTCGTCGCTGGAAGAAGGCATGGAAAGCTTCGACCAGTGCCTGTTCCGCCTGGCCAAGGCCGGGGTGATCGAGCAGGAGGAAGCGCTGCGCGCGGCCGACTCGCGCGACGGCCTGGCCCTGAAGTTCCGCCTGTCCGAAGGTGGCAGCGGCGAGCACGATCCGTACGCGGATTTCTCCTCGCCCACCCAGGCCAGCATCACCCACGGCTTCTGAGCTGCAAAAAAAGGGACGGAGCTACCGGTAGCGCCGGGCCATGCCCGGCGGAATCCTGAAGAATTCAGGGGCCGTCTCATCCAATGAGACCGTCTGTACGTAGGTTTCCTCAATGGAAACGATCCGTAAGCTGGCCATCCTCGCCGACGCCGCGAAGTACGACGCCTCCTGCGCCTCCAGCGGCGCGGGCAAGCGCGACTCGCGCGCCAGCGGCGGCATCGGCAGTACCGAAGGCATGGGCATCTGCCACAGCTACACGCCGGATGGCCGCTGCGTGTCCCTGCTGAAGATCCTGCTGACCAACTTCTGCGTCTACGACTGCGCCTACTGCGTGAACCGCGTCTCCAGCAACGTGCCGCGCGCGCGTTTCAGCGTGGACGAAGTGGTTGCGTTGACCCTGGATTTCTACAAGCGCAACTACATCGAGGGCCTGTTCCTTTCCAGCGGCATCATCCGCAATGCCGACTACACCATGGAACAGATGGTGGAAGTGGCGCGGCAGCTGCGCGAGGAACACCGCTATGCCGGCTACATCCACCTCAAGACCATTCCCGAGGCGTCGCCCGAGCTGCTGGCCAGCGCCGGTCGCTACGCCGACCGCCTGTCGATCAACGTCGAACTGCCGACCGAGGCCGGGCTGAGTGCGCTGGCGCCGGAAAAGACCGTGCACTCGATCCGCGGCGCGATGGGCGAACTGCGCTGGCGCATCGAGGAAGCCAAGGAAGCACGCAAGGCGCCGGCCGTGGTCGCGCCAACGGCCACCCGTAGCGCGCGCCCTCGCCCGCCGCGCTTCGCCCCGGCCGGGCAGAGCACGCAGATGATCGTCGGCGCCGACGGGGCCAATGACCAGCAGATCCTGGCCAGTGCCGACGCGCTGTACGGCAACTACCGCATGCGCCGGGTGTATTACTCGGCCTTCAGCCCCATTCCCGATGCCAGCCGTCAGCTGCCGCTGCAGCCGCCCCCGCTGCAGCGCGAGCATCGCCTGTACCAGGCCGACTGGCTGCTGCGCTTCTACGGTTACGGCGTTGAGGAAATCACCGATACCACCCAGGACGGCATGCTGGACCTGGACATCGACCCGAAGATGGCCTGGGCGATCCGCCACCCCGAGCGCTTCCCGGTGGATCTGAACCGCGCGCCGAAGGAGCTGCTGCTGCGCGTGCCCGGGCTCGGCGTGCGCAATGTGAAGCGGGTGCTGATGGCGCGCCGGCACGGCCGCCTGCGGGTAGCCGACGTGGCCCGGTTGAAGGCGCCGATGAGCAAGCTGCTGCCGTTCGTGCTGCTGGCCGACCACCACCCGCGCAAGGCGCTGGATGATCCGGCGGCGTTGCGCGCGCAGCTGGCCCCGCCGCCACGACAGGGCTCGCTGTTTGATGCACCGCCCGCCGCCTGACGCGCAGCGCTGGTCGCTGCGGGTGGACCCGCCGTGGTCGCTGGAGGCCTGGCGCGATGCCGCCCGCGAGGCGCTGCTGCGTGGCGTGGTACCGGCGCAGCTGGACTGGCTGGAAGGCAGCGAGGCCTCGCTGCTGGATGCGCCATCGGTGCAGAGTACTCCCCTGCCCGCCGACGCCAGCGCGCCCAGCGTGCCGCGCGATTTCATGGAGCTGGCCGCGACCTGCCTGTGCCATCGCGAGCCGCAGCGCCTGGCCCTGCTGTACCGGCTGCTGTGGCGCATCGTCCACGGCGAGCGCAGCGTGCTGTCCAACCCGGCCGATGCGGACGTGCTGCGGGCGATGGCACTGGCCCAGGCGGTGCGCCGCGACACCCACAAGATGAAAGCCTTCGTGCGCTTCCGCGAAGTGCCCGGGCAGACCGATGCCTTCATCGCATGGTTCGAGCCGGACCATCACATCGTCGAGCGCGTCGCGCCATTCTTCGCGCGCCGCTTCGCCGGCATGCGCTGGGCCATCCTCACCCCCGGCCGCAGCGCGTACTGGGATGGCGAGGCGCTGGCCTTCGGGCCCGGCGCCCATCGCGAAGATGCCCCGGCCGAGGATGCGCGCGAATCGCTGTGGCAGACCTACTACGCCAGCATCTTCAATCCCGCCCGCTTGAACACCCGGATGATGCTGCAGGAGATGCCGGCGCGGTACTGGCGCCACCTGCCCGAAGCGCAGCTGCTGCCGGGGCTGGTGCGCGATGCGGCCGACCGTGTGCAGGAAATGCACGACCGTCCCGCGCAGGCCCCGCAGCGGAAGATTCCGCAGCGGCCGGCGGTGCTGCCATCACCGGGATCAAGCGCGGACAGCCTCGATGCGCTGCGTGCCCAAGCCGCCGGCTGCAGGCAGTGCCCGCTGTGGGAACCGGCCACCCAGGTGGTGTTCGGGCAAGGGCCGGCCGATGCACGGGTAATGGTGATCGGCGAACAACCTGGCGATACCGAGGATCTCTGCGGCCGCCCATTCGCAGGTCCAGCAGGCCAGCTGCTGGACCGGGCCCTGGCCGAACTCGGCATCGACCGCGCCACGCTGTACCTGACCAATGCGGTGAAGCACTTCCACCACGAGCGGCGCGGCAAGGTGCGCCTGCACAAGCGCCCCGAAAGCCGCCATGTGCGGGCCTGCCAGCCGTGGCTGCTGGGCGAGATCGCGCGGGTGCGGCCACAGGTGATCGTCTGCCTGGGAGCGACCGCCGCTTCCTCGGTGTTCGGCGCGGGCTTCCAGCTCTCACGCGACCGCGGTCGCTGGCACACGCTGGAAGACGGCACCCGTGGCTATGCCACCGTGCACCCGGCGTGGGTGCTGCGGCAAGGCGACGACGCCCGGCGTGAGGAGGCCTACCGGCTGTTCCGCGATGACCTGGCCTGTTTGCGGGCGGACGACGCGGAATCCGCCGGGCGTGGCCCGGCGCTGCCACCGACGCCCGACCGGTAGCGCCGCGCCATGCCCGGCGAGCGAAGCGGCGTGTCAGGCGGCGTCGGGCTGGTTTTCCGGGCGCGCGCGGTCGAAGGCGTCCAGCGCCTGGCAGGCCGCTTCGATGCGGCGCAGGGTCGGGTATGGCGCCAGGTCCAGGCCGAAGCGGTGCGCGTTGTACAGCTGCGGCAGCAGGCAGATGTCGGCCAGGCCGGGGCGGTCGCCGTGGCAGAACACGCCGGTATCCGCACTGCCCGCGAGCATCGCTTCCATCGCCGCGAAGCCGTCGGCCATCCAGTGCAGGGTCCACTGCGTGCGCGCGTCGGCCGGTGCTTGCAGGCTGCGTTCGAGGTACTGCATCACCCGCAGGTTGTTGATCGGATGGATGTCGCAGGCCACCAGCTGGGCCAGTGCCCGCACCCGCGCGCGGCCGACCGCATCGGCCGGCAGCAGCGGCACCTGCGGGAAGCGCTCGTCGAGGTACTCGAGGATCGCCAGCGACTGGGTGAACGTGTGTCCCTCATGCAGCAGCGCCGGCACCAGCTGCTGCGGGTTGAGCGCGGCATAGGCGTCGGCATGCTGCTCGCCACCGTCACGCACCAGGTGCACCGGCCGGCCCTCCCAGGCCAGGCCCTTCAGGAACAGACCGATGCGCACGCGGTAGGCGGCGCTGGATCGCCAGTAGGTGTACAGCACGAGGCCGTCGTCAACCAGGATGTCCATCGCCGCCTCCATGCTCAGGGCCTGGCCGCCTGCTCGATGCGCTGTTCGATCGCACCGAAGATGCTGTTGCCGGCGGCGTCGAGCATCTCGATGCGCACCACGTCACCGAAGGACATGAACGGCGTGCTCGGCTTGCCGTCGCGCAGGGTTTCCACCACGCGCTGCTCGGCGAAGCAGGAGGCGCCCTTGCTGGTGTCCTCGTTGGCGATGGTGCCCGAGCCGACGATGGTGCCGGCGCCCAGCGGACGGGTCTTGGCCGCATGCGCGACCAGCTGGGCGAAGTTGAACTGCATGTCCACGCCGGCTTCCGGCGCACCGAACCACTGGCCATTGATGTGAGTCAGCAGCGGCAGGTGCACCTTGCTGTCCTCCCAGGCGGTGCCCAGCTCATCGGGGGTGACGAACACCGGCGACAAGGCCGAGCGCGGCTTGGACTGCAGGAAACCGAAGCCCTTGGCCAGTTCGCCGGGGATCAGGTTGCGCAGCGAGACGTCGTTGACCAGGCCGACCAGCTGGATGTGGCCAGCGGCCTGTTCCGGGGTGGCGGCCATCGGCACGTCGTCGGTGATGACCACGATCTCGGCTTCCAGGTCGATGCCGTACTCCTCGCTGACCACCTTGACCGCATCGCGCGGGCCATGGAAGCCGGCGCTGGTGGCCTGGTACATCAGCGGATCGGTGTAGAAGCTTTCCGGCACCTCGGCGCCACGGGCGCGGCGCACCCGCTCGACGTGCGGCAGGTAGGCGCTGCCATCAACGAATTCGTAGGCGCGCGGCATCGGCGCGGCCAGCGCCTGCGGGTCGAGGTCGAAGACGCCATCGGCGTCGCCGGCGTTCAGCGATTCGTACAGGGCGTTCAGGCGCGGGGCGATGTGGCTCCAGTCCTCCAGGGCCTGCTGCAGGGTGGCGGCAATGCCGGTGGCGCGCACGCCGTGGCGCAGGTCACGCGAGACGACGATCAGGGTGCCGTCGCGGCCGCCTTCCTTCAAAGAACCAAGCTTCATGGGTGGGTGTCCGGAGTCGTGGGCAAACAAGTTTCAAGTGTAATCAAATGCGCGGTGTAGCCAAGCTGCAGCGCGGCATCGACCCACCCTACCCTAGTGGGGGTTCGGCAGGGCTTGCAGCCCTGCACCTGCTTCAAGCCACGTCTACGTCAAAAGCCATAGCGGCTCTGGTTTTTTGCTGGTTGGGCGGGGCGGTGTGGGCTTGCAGGACACGCCGTAAACCCCCCTCCGGGGTCCGGCCCAGCCGCTGGCGGCTGTGCGTTCGGGCGTTTGCGAAGCAGTGCTTCGCAAGCAAAGCGCCCTCACCCATGGGGGCTCGTAGGCGCCATCCATGGCGCCTGCGGTCCTGCAAGCCCACCGCCCCACCCCCGACAGTTTCCCGCGGCTGTTGGTGGGTGCCGACCGTCAGCAGCAGGACGTTCCGACAGATCGCAGGAACCTGTCGAAGGCGAGGTGGGTCCGGTTGAGGGGATGTGAGCGGCATGGATGCCGCGACCAAGCCCCCATGGATGGGTTTACGGCGTCCCCTCAACCGGACCCACCCCGCCAACCCTCAGATACCCAGCTTTTGACGTTGACGTTGATTGCAGCGGGTGCAGGGCTGCAAGCCCTGCAGATACCCCCCTACCTGAACAGGGGTTTTTGCGTGGAGTCTTGAAGATCGTTTACACTTGCGGGGTCTGCAGCGGCCGTCCGTTTCCCTCCGGGATCGCCGGCGACCTGGGTCCGCCCACTTCGCCCGCCCCCACTCCGACGCCGTTCGTCACGCATTCCAGCCTGCGCTCCGTGCCGGCTGCACCCAATTCTCGCAGCGCGGTTCACGGGAACGCTCCGAGTCAGCCGATCAGTTTGATCTGCCCCCGTCTGTCCGTTCGGACAGGCGTTTCTTGTACTTGGAGCAATCTCAATGTCTTTTGAATCCCTGGGCCTTGCGCCTTTCCTGCTGCGCGCGCTCGCCGAGCAGGGCTACGAAAACCCGACCCCGATCCAGCAGCAGGCGATCCCGCTGGCGCTTGCCGGTCGCGATCTGCTGGCCGGTGCACAGACCGGTACCGGCAAGACCGCCGCCTTCGGCCTGCCGCTGCTGCAGCACCTGGGCACGGCCTCGCAGGAAGTGCGCAGTGGCCCGCGCAAGCCGCGTGCGCTGATCCTGGCCCCGACCCGCGAACTGGCCACCCAGGTGCATGACAGCCTGCGCGGCTACAGCAAGTACCTGCGCATTCCCAGCGCCTGCATCTACGGCGGCGTCGGCATGGGCAACCAGCTGGACATCCTGCGCCGCGGCGTCGACCTGCTGGTCGCCTGCCCGGGCCGCCTGATCGACCACCTGGAGCGTCGCAGCGTCGACCTGTCCGGCATCGAAGTGCTGATCCTGGACGAAGCCGACCGCATGCTCGACATGGGCTTCCTGCCGTCGATCAAGCGCATCCTCGCCAAGCTGCCGAAGCAGAACCGCCAGACCCTGCTGTTCTCGGCTACCTTCGAGGACAACATCCGCCAGCTGGCGCTGGAGTTCATGCGCAACCCGGAACAGATCCAGGTGACGCCGAAGAACACCGTGGCCGAGACCATCACCCACCGCGTGCACCCGGTCGATGGCAGCCGCAAGCGCGACCTGCTGCTGCACCTGCTGGCGCAGGACAGCCGCGAGCAGACCCTGGTCTTCGCCCGCACCAAGCACGGCAGCGACAAGCTGGCCTCGTTCCTGGAAAAGTCCGGCATCAAGACCGCGGCGATCCACGGCAACAAGAGCCAGGGCCAGCGCCTGCGTGCACTGGGTGACTTCAAGGCTGGTCGCGTGACCGTGCTGGTGGCCACCGACATCGCCGCACGCGGCATCGACATCAACGAGCTGCCGAAGGTGATCAACTTCGACCTGCCGATGGTGGCCGAGGATTACGTGCACCGCATCGGCCGTACCGGCCGCAACGGTGCGACCGGCCAGGCGATTTCGCTGGTGGCGCAGGACGAAGTGAAGCTGCTGCGCGCGATCACCCGCCTGCTGGGCCGCGACATGGACATCCGCGACGTGCCGGGCTTCGAGCTGCAGACGCCGATCCGCTGGGGCAACAGCGCACCGGGCAAGGCCGAGCACGATACCGGCGAACGCGCACCGCGCAAGAGCCACGCGCGTCGTCCGCACGGTGATGCGACGCGCCATGCGCATGCGGGCCCGAAGAAGGCCGGCGGCGGCCGTCGCGAGGGCGGTGGCAATGGCCAGCAGCGTGCCGGTGCGGGCGCGGGTCAGGGCCAGCGTCGTGGCGGTGGCGGCAATGGTGGTGGCGGCCGTGGCCGCGGCCAGGGCGGCAACGTCGGCGGTCGCGCTGGCTGATCGCAGCTGACGGTTGTTGCGCTTCCCGCTGCGCGGGGGGCTATCGAGGGACGGCGCTGAGGCGCCGTCCTTTTTTTGTGCTGGCTACCTGGGTGGTTTGAGAGCCTGCGGTAGGTTTTGCGTGGGCGTTGGGGAGCGGGGGCGGCGCAAAACACGCTGTAAATACATCCATGTAAGCTCGTAGGCGCCATCCATGGCGCCTGCGGTTTTGCGCCGCCCCCGCTCCCCAGCGCTTCAGACATTTCCAGCGCCTTCCTTTTCCCGCGGGGTAGCCGGAGGAAGAACGATCAAATTCAAGTTCAAGAGCAGAAGCCGAAGCCGCTGCTTCCGCTGTTGCTGTTGCTTTTGTTTTTGCCCTTGCCCCCGCCTTGGGTTTGATGCGTCCGCGCCCGCAGCAAACCGTCGAGGGGCGGCCGGGCGGGCTGCGCAGGACCGTTGGCGCCATGGGCTCGAGGCATGCCTCGGGCGGGTTGGGCAGGACGCCCAACCCCGGTCTTGCCGTGGGCGCAGGAAAGCGCGCACGAGCAAGGCGCCATCGAGCCCCCAAGGACGGGTTTACGGCGTGTCCTGCGCAGCCCGCCCGGCCGCCCCCACACGCATCAGTCAGGGCGCCAAACGCCTCAACCCCGCGCTTTCGCCGGATTCACCAGATTCCCGAAGAAAATCGCATTGATCAGCAGGCGATCAGTACCGTGCCAGTACTTGCGATGCGCCGGATCATCGGCAAACAACACCACGTTGCCCTGACCCTGCGCCGACACCAGCAGCCACGCACTCCCCGCCACCCGCGCACGGTTGCGCTCGGACAGGTAACCATTCACCCGCGGCGGCGCGTCGATGCGCACCACCGTCGAGAACGGGTTCGCACTCGGCTGCAGCGTCACCGTGTTTTCCTTGTTGATTGCGAGCTGCCGGCGCGGCACGCCGAACGCCAGCGGATGGGTGGTATCGACGTCGGCGCTGAGGATGTTGCCGCTCACCCGCTCAATCGCGGCGATGTCACGCTGGTCGCCGAACGCGCGGCGGTCGGCGTCCCCCGCTTCCTCGTCCTTGCCCAGCGATTCGCCCTCAGCCAGCTTCTGTTCCACCGCCCACTTCGACGCGCTGCCGTAGGTCACCAGCGAGCCGCCGGCCTGCACCCAGCGCTTCAGCGCGGCCACGGCAGTGACGTCGATGCCGGTGTAGGTGCCACCGGACAGCACGATGGTGGTGTAGCGGTCCAGCGCGACCTTGCCCAGCTGCTGCGGATCCAGCTTGCTGGCCGGCAGGTGCAGCTGCTGGTCGAGCAGGAACCAGGCCGAACCGATCTCGGTGGCGGCCACACCCTCGCCCATCACCAGCGCCACAGCCGGCTTACGCAGTGCCTTGACGCCGTCGCTGCCGAGATCGATGCCATCACTGCTGCGGCCGCTGGACAGGGCATGCACCTGCACGCCGGCGTCGCGTGCGGCGGCGGTCACGGCCTCGAGCAGGGCCGCGCCCTGCAGCGGCTGGCCGGCCACCGGGATGACCAGGCTGCCCGCGGCGAAGTCGATCTGGCCCTGCGCGGTGGCGCTGCTGAACGGCTTGAACGCGGCGCGTGCGCTCAGTCCCTTGGCCTGCAGCGCGGCCAGCGCGCGGCTGGCGTTGTAGTCGCGCCAATCGATGGCGTAGGCGAAGCCGGCTTGGCCGCCGGAGACCGCACCCTGCACCGGCGGCAGTTCCGCCACGCGGGCGCCGCCGTCGATACGGCTGCGGCTGCCGGCGAAGGCCACGCCGTAGGCCGGTGCAATCGCATAGCTGGTGCTGCCGTAGAACACGTCGCCCTTGATCGACGGCGTCTCGGCGAAGATCGAATGGACCAGGCGGAACTGCGCCTGCTGCACCGGCACGACGTACGCGCTGCCGGCCTCGAAGCGCTGCCCGTCGACCGTCACCGTGCGATCCAGCGCATGCACGTCAATGCGGTGCAGCAGCAACAGCTCCAGCAGCCGCCGGGTCAGTGCCGGGTCGTGCGCATCACCGAACACGAAGCTCTTCACCGGCTGCTGCGCGGCCTGCTTCAGCGCGCTCTGGAAGAAGGTCTTCTGCAGATCGAACAGGCCGCTGCGCTCGGTCACCGCACCGCGCACCGTGCCCAGGCCGGTGGCGACCTGGTTGCGGATGGTGAAGGGGAAGGTCAGCAGGCCGTTCACCGATTCCTGCACGCGCCCACGCGAGCTGGCCTGTTCAACGGTGACACCGACCGCGCCGTGGAAATCCGGATAGGTCGAGCCATACACCGGCGAGAAGTTGTCGTAGTTCTCGCCGGTGTAGTACAGCGAGCCCAGCGCATCCAGCGACTGCGCGTGGTACTTGGCCAGGGTCTTGTTGAACTCGTAGGACGCCGCCGGAATCAGCGGGCTGTGCATGCTCTTCGGCGAGGGCTCAAAGTAGTACGTGCTGTCCTTGCCCATCTCGTGGAAGTCGATCTGCACGTTCGGGTACCACTGGTGGAACACGGCCAGCTTGGGCCGCGAGTCCTGCTGGGTCAGGGCCAGCCAGTCGCGGTTGAGATCGGTGAAGTAGTGGTTGGTGCGGCCCTGCGGAAACGGTTCGACATGTTCCTTGTCGGCCGGGTCGGACGAGGCCGGGTCCGAGGCCCAGGCGTTGTGCCAGTTCGCGGCGCGGTCGCGGCCGTCGGGGTTCTGCGCCGGGTCGAACAGCACCACCGACTGCTGCAGCCACTGCTGGGTTTCGGCGCTGCGGTTGGCCACCAGGTAATAGGCGGTCAGCATCGCCGCTTCGCCGCTGGAGGTTTCGTTGCCATGCACGCTGTAGCCCAGCCAGACCACGACGGGGCTGTCACCGGCCGCGCTGCGCGGCTGCGCCGGGTCGACCAGGGTGGCGTGCTGCTGGCGGATCTGTTCGATGCGCGCCTGGTTGTCGGCGGCGGTGACGGTGGCGATCAGCAGCGGCCGGCCTTCGTAGCTGCGGCCGATCTCCTGCACGCGGATCTTGTCCGAGTGCTTCGCCAGTTCCTGGAAATAGGCCACCAGCTGGTCATGGCGGGTGTAGCGGCTGCCGATCGGGTAGCCAAGGAACTGCTCGGGGCTGGGAATGGCGGCATCGAACGCGGCAGCGTCGGTGGCCTGCGGGAAGAAGTACGCACTCTGGGCCTGCGCCGGCAGTGGCGAGGACAGGACGGTGGCGGCGGCAAGCAGCAGCCGAAGAACGGCACGGCGGTGGAAGGACACGGTGACTCCCCAGGAAACAGGACAGCGGCAACGCGGCCGGCCACGGGTTGTGGCCGGCCGTGGCGATGGCATCAGAAGCGGTAATCGAAGCCGAGGGTGAAGTAGCGGCCACGCAGGTCGTACTGGCTGAAGTCGTACGGCGCGCGGATGCCCGGGAACGAGGCGTCGTACGGCGGCGTCCTGTCAGCCAGGTTCTGCACCTTGGCGTACACGGTCAGCTTGTCGATGCCGACATAGGCCAGGTACAGATCAAACTGGTTGTACGCATCGATGCGGTCCTGCACGGCAGCGGCGGCGGTGCTGGCCTTCTGGTCGTAACCGCTGGTGTAGTACCAGGTGACGGCTGCGGTGAAGTCGCGGAAGGTCCAGTCCAGCGTGGTGGTCGCCTTGTTCTTCGGCAGCGTGGCGCCGAGGTTGCTGCCGGCGTAGTCCACCAGCGGACCACCGACCACGGTCGGGCGACGGTAGTCACGCACGTGGGTGTAGGCCGAGGACAGGGTGAAATCGCCCAGCGCGGCGGTCGGGATGCGCTGGCGCAGTTCGACGTCGATGCCCGAGGTCTTCAACTCGCTCAGGTTCTGGTAGCGGTTGAACACGGCCAGCAGCTTGCCGCGCTCGTCGCGCTGCACGGCACTGGAGACGTTGTCGTTGACCAGGGTCTGGGTGTTGTTGGTGCCGACCAGGTTGTCCAGCTGGATGCGGTAGTAATCCACGCTCAGGTTGGTGTTGGCCCACGGCGACAGCACCACGCCGAAGTTCACGCTCTTGGTGCGCTCGGGCTTCAGCTCGCTGTTGCCGACGGTGAAGAAGGTCGGGTTCTGCCGCGAGCCCGGTACGTCCGGATCACGCGGGTCGACCACGCTGCCGTAAGCGATGCTGGTGCTGTTGGAATTCTCCGACAGCGACGGCGCACGGAAGCCCTTCGACGCCGAGGCGCGCACCAGCAGGAAGTCCAGCGGCTGCCAGCGCAGGCCGAGCTTGGGCGAGAACGCGTCGCCGAAGTCGTCATAGTGGTCGGCACGCGCGGCGGCGGACAGTTCCACGCCCGTGGCCAGCGGCACATTCACTTCGGCATAGGCGGCGCTGACCTTGCGCTCGCCGTGCACTTCGGCGATGGCCGGGCGCACCTGCAGGCCGGCGTCGATCTGCCAGGGGTTGTTGGAATCGAGCTTCTCGCGGCGCCATTCGGCACCGGCGGCGAAGCCGATGTCGCCGGCCCAGGTGCGGCCCAGGGTGCCGGAGATCTTGGCGTCCACGCCCTGCAGCACCGATTCAGCCGGGCGCAGTGTGGAGATATTGATGGCATCGATGACCGACTGCGGGGTGGCCGACGGGTTGAGCAGGTTGTAACTGCCGCTGGCCAGCGCATCGGCCAGCGCCCAGCGGTTGGCGAAGCCGCCCGACACGGTCTCGCGCTCGCTGCTGCGGGCACCGAACGCGGCCACTTCCCAATCCCAGGCGGCGGTGCTGCCGCGCAGGCCGACCACGCCGCGGTAGGCGGTGGAGCGGTTGGTCTTGATGGTGCCGCCGAGGTCGAAGAAGGTGTATTCGATCGGCACCGCGCGGCCATACGGGTTGTACGGGCTGCTGGCCGGCAGGTTGGACGAGACCGGTTCGGCCAGGCCGGTTTCCGCGTTCAGGGCGAAACGGCCGCTTTCCAGGGTGAAGAACGGGCTGCTGCCGAACCAGGCGGCGCTCTTGATCTGGCTGTACAGCACTTCGCCGAAGGCTTCGACGTTCTCACCAAGGCGGAACGTGCCGTTGGCATACGCCTGGTAGCGCTTGGTCGAGGGAATCAGGGTGGTGTACGGCGCCTGGTTGAAGCCGCAGGTATCACCGGCCAGACCGTCGATCGGCGCGCTGGCGACCCGGGTGGTGCCGGTGGGGCAGTTGCCGTTGGCATCGAGCATCGGCACCGACACGCCGTTGATGAGGTAGCGCGCGCCCTTGGCCGACCAGCCGTTCCAGCGGCCGCCGGGCTGGTCGCTGTAGATGCCGCTCTTGGTCAGATTGCGCTCGTCCTGGTCCAGCCGCTCGCGGTTGTAGCCCTGCAGGCTGAAGAGGATGTTGTAGCCATCGGTATCCAGGTCACCGAGGCCACCGACGAACTTCAGGTTCTGCTCGTGCAGGCCGCCCTGGTCGGCACCGCCGAAGCTGCCGCCGAGTTCGGCGCCTTCGAAGTTCTGCCGGGTGATGATGTTGACCACGCCGGCCACCGCATCGGAACCGTACACGGCCGAGGCGCCGTCCTTGAGCACTTCGATGCGCTCGACGGCGACCAGCGGCAACGCGTTGAGGTCGACGAAAGTGTCCGACAGGCCGCCGGCCGGGAAGCCGTAGTTGGCCAGGCGGCGGCCGTTGAGCAACACCAGCGTGTTCTTCTGCGAGAGACCGCGCAGACCGATGCCTGCCGAGCCGGACGCCCAGCCGTTGTTGGTGGTTTCGTTGGCGGCGTTGCCGGTGTTGGCCGAGATCGAGCGCAGCACGTCGGCGACGGTGGCCTTGCCGGTCTGTTCCAGCTGCTGCCGGCCGATCACCTGCACCGGGTTGGACGCTTCGGTATCGGTGCGCTTGATGTTGGAACCGGTGACGCGCACGGCAGCCAGGGTGCTGGCTTCGCCACTGGCGTCGGCGGAGGTTTCGGCGGCGGCAGACAAAGGCGCGGCCAGAGCGACGGCCAGGGCCGCCACGAGCAGGGTGTGCTGGGGCATGACGATGTGGGGGGGGTGGTAGTTGGCGACGGAAGTTCCGCAGTAATCCATGCCAGGCCTGGCGCGACCAATAACATCTCTTCATACGGATATAAGAGAAGCTAACATCTCTTCATCCGGATGGAAAGAATTGCTTTACGGAAAGCCAACAACCGGGACGGCCGCGGCGGTGGGGCCGGCGTACAATCGCGCCATGGAAATCTTCAAAGTCTTCATGCTCGAGGCGGCCCACCGCCTGCCCAACGTGCCGCCGGGCCACAAATGCGCGCGCCTGCACGGCCACTCGTTCCGGGTGGAACTGAAGGTGGAGGGCGAGCCGGGTGCGCAGACCGGCTGGATCATGGATTTCGGCGACGTCAAAGCCGCCTTCCAGCCGATCTACGACCGCTTGGACCACCACTACCTCAACGACATCCCCGGCCTGGAAAACCCGACCAGCGAGAATCTGGCGGTGTGGATCTGGAAGGAGCTGAAGCCGGTCCTGCCCGCGCTGAGCGAGATCACCGTGCATGAAACCTGCACCTCCGGGTGCCGGTACCGCGGCCCGGCCGCCTGATCAAGCCATTGATCCGAAAGGTTTTCTGAAGGCGCCTTGAGCGCCTTCCTATTTTTTGTTGCATTGCGGCATGATCGGCGTATGCTGCATTGCATCAACCGCTTTCGATGCCGCCATGGCCAACGCCTTCGCCGATCGTTTCAGTGATGCCACCCGCCAGCTGGCGGCCGCGGCAACGCGTGCAAACCGATTGGCGCTGGAAAACGCGGAGAGCATGTTCGGAGTGCAGCTGAAGGCGATGGAACGCAACCTGACCGCAACCGGCGGCTGGCTGGGCGAACTGGCCCGCAGCGAGGATCCGGCCGGGTTGCTGCCCAAGGGCGCACAGCTGTGGCAGGACAACCTGCAGCGGCTGGGCCAGGCCCAGCAGGACGTGGTCGATCTTGGCCTGCAGGCCGGTCGCGCCTGGTCCGACCTGGTGCAGGGCCAGACAGATACAACGGCGGACGCCACGGGCAACAGCCACTGACGTCACGCCCACGCTCATTGCATGGGTCCCTCCCCCCATGCAATCCGGACCCGGCAGATCCCTCCCTCTGCCGGGTCTTTTTTTGCCTGTGATTCCGGTGAAACGCACGCGTCACGGGCGGCCGGGGGGCCCCGCACACCGGTAGCGCCGGGCCATGCCCGGCGAGCGCAGCGGCGCAGTCAGGGCCCCGCGTTCTCCGCGCGCGGCAACGCAAACACGAACAGCGCGCCGGTCGCGCTTTCGCGCAGTTCGATACGACGACCGTGCAGCTGCACGATGCGCTGCACGATGAGCAGGCCCAGCCCACCATTCTCGCCACGCCGCGCACCCAGTGCCGCCGGTGCCTGGAACAGCTGCGCACGCAGCGCCGGGGCCACGCCCGGGCCATCGTCGGCCACGCTCACTTCCACGCTGCCTTCGATGGCGCGCAGCTGCACCCGCACCTCGCCGCCTTCGGGCGCATGCCGCAGCGCGTTGTCGAGCAGGTTGGTCAGCACCCGCTCGACCAGGCCGAGGTCCGCACGCACCAGCGGCAGGCCCGGCGGGAAATCCGCATGCAGGTGCTGGCCACGCGCCTGTGCGGCCAGTTCGAATTTCTGCAGCACGTCCTGCAGCAGCTCCGGCAGCGCGAACACCTCCCACTCCAGTCGCACTTCGCCATGTTCCAGCCGCGCCAGTTCGAACAGCGCGCGCGCCAGGCGGCCGACCTTGGCGCTCTGCGCCAGAGCGATGCCGAGATAGCGACGGCGTTCTTCCGGCGACAGCGTGGCTTCCTTCAGCGCCATCGTTTCCAGGTAGCCATGCAGCGACGACAGCGGCGTACGCAGGTCGTGCGAGATGTTGGCCACCAGTTCGCGGCGCTGCAGATCCTGCTGGCGCAGCTGCTGCCACTGTTCGCCCAGCCGCTGCGCCATCTGCGCGTGGGCATGTTCGAGGATCTTCAGTTCGTCACGCTCGACGCTGCGCAGTGGCACCGGCGCCGGCAACGGCGTAGGCGCATCGATGTCGAAGGCCTGGATGCGCCGGGTCAGCCGACGCAGCGGCCGAGTGACCCAGTAGAACGCCACCAGCCCGGCCAGCAGGCCCAGCCCGCCCACCAGCAGCACCGACCACAGCGTGGTGTTCCACTGGTTGCTGGCGGCGAGGTCGTCGGCCAGCATCTGCCGGTGTTCGCCCACAAGCACCACATACACGTAACCGGCCTGGCGCCCCTGCACCACCAGCGGGGCCACGCTGAACACCTTGCGGCCGCCGGTACTGCGCGGGTCGTCGCCGAGGATCGGCAGCGGCGCACCGGCCAGCAGGCGACGCAGCGGCGCAAGGTCGACGTGGTTGCGCAGCAGGTGGCCGCTGGGTGCATCGTGGCCGAGGATGCGGCCCTGGTCGTCCAGCAGGTACACCTCCACGCTGGGATTGACCGCCATCAGCTGGCCGAACAGCGCGCGCACCGCGGTATCGCGCATGCCGCTGGTGTCCATCAGTTCGCTGCGCTGGGCAATGTGTTCGGCCAGGCCCAGCGACAGCCGCTGCACCACTTCCTGTTCGTGGCGGGTGCTGGCGCGCATCTGCAGGGCCAGCAGGGCCATGCAGCACATCAGCATCAGCGCGGCGATCACCGCCGCCAGCTTCTGCCACAGGTTGGGCGTGATCATGCCGACGCCCCCGCAGGGTCGACCAGCTTGTAGCCGCGCCCCCACACCGTCAGCAGGCGCCGCGGCGTGGCCGGGTCGAGCTCGATCTTGCTGCGCAGGCGGTTGATGTGGGTGTTCACGGTGTGCTCGTAACCATCGTGCTGGTAGCCCCAGACCTGGTTGAGCAGTTCCATCCGTGCGAACACCTGGTCGCGATGGCGGGCGAAGAACAGCAGCAGGTCGAACTCACGCGGGGTCAGTTCCAGTGCGCTGCCATCCACCGACGCGGTACGCGCCACCGGGTCCAGCTGCAGGCCACCGACCTCGACCGCACCGGCATCGATGCGCGCGTTCTGCGCCATGGCTTCGGCGCGGCGAAGCAGCGCGCGCACGCGCGCCACCAGCTCGGGCATCGAGAAGGGCTTGGCCAGGTAATCGTCCGCGCCCAGTTCCAGGCCGACGATGCGCTGGGTTTCGCTGCCACGTGCGCTGATGATGATGATCGGCACGTAGCGCGCCATCGCCCGGGCACGCTGGCAGATCTGCAGGCCATCGACGCCGGGCAGCATCACGTCCAGCACCAGCGCATCCCACGGGCCGTCCTGCTCCAGCAGGCGCAGGCCGGCATCGCCGGTGGCGGCGTGGGCGACGTCGTAGCCCTCGTCAGCCAGGTGCATGCGCAGCAGGTCGGCGATATGGGCATCGTCTTCGACGATCAGGACGCGTTTGGCGGACATCGGCAGCTCGGGGCCAGTGGGGAGGCTGCCCGCATTGTGGCGCGGGACGGCCACCGATACCTCACGAAAAATTGAATCCTGCGTGAGGATTCGTTGACCCGGGCAGGCGCAGCATGGCCCCGTCGCCCCTTCCCGGAGTCCGCCATGCCCCTCACCCGCCGCCACCTGCTGGGCCTGGGTGGTCTTGCCACCGCCGCTGGCGTGCTCGGCCTGGGCGCGTGCAGCCGCGCTGCCACGGCCGCCGCCGAGAACCGCCCGGCTCGACAGTTCCCGCTGATGCGCACCGACGCCGAATGGCGCCGGCTGCTGACCCCGGCGCAGTACGCGGTGCTGCGCCAGCAGGCCACCGAACGCGCTGGCAGCAGCCCGCTGGACCGCGAACACCGGCAGGGCACGTTCACCTGCGCCGGCTGCCAGCAGCCGCTGTTCTCCTCGTCCACCAAGTTTGAAAGCGGCACCGGCTGGCCCAGCTTCTGGGCACCGCTGCATGGCGCGGTCGGCGAGGATCGCGACACCACCTTCGGCATGTTGCGGGTGGAAGCGCACTGCAGCCGCTGCGGTGGCCACCTCGGCCATGTCTTCAACGATGGCCCGCGCCCCACCGGCCTGCGCTACTGCATGAACGGTGCCGCCCTGCTGTTCCAGCCCGGCGCGGCACAGCAGGACAGCAATGGCGGCTGGCGCGTGCCGCTCGGTTCTTCCCCCACTTCTGGAGCCTGATGATGCTGCTGTTGCTGCTGGCCTACCTGGGCGGCGTACTGACCCTGCTCAGCCCGTGCATCCTGCCGGTGCTGCCCTTCGTGTTCGCGCGGGCCAACCGCTCCTTCGTGCGCAGCACGCTGCCGCTGCTGCTGGGTATGGCGTTGACCTTCGCCGCGGTCGCCAGCCTGGCCGCCGTGGGCAGCCAATGGGTGGCGCAGGCCAACCAGATCGGTCGCTGGGTGGCCCTGGTGCTGATGGCGGTGTTCGCCCTGGCGCTGCTCTGGCCGCGCCTGGCTGACCATCTGCTGGCACCGTTCCAGCGCGTGGGTGCGCGGCTGAGTGCACGCGCCGACGCTGCCGATGATGCCGGCCGGGGCGGTGCCGGGACCTCGCTGCTGATCGGCATCGCCACCGGCCTGCTGTGGGCGCCGTGCGCCGGCCCGATTCTCGGCTTGGTGCTGACCGGCGCTGCCCTGCATGGCGCCAGCGTCGGCACCAGCGCATTGCTGCTGGCCTACGCACTGGGTGCAGCCACCGCGCTCGCGCTGGCGGTGTGGATCGGCGGCCGCGTGTTCAACGCTCTGCAGGCGCGGCTGGGCCTGGGCGACGTGCTGCGCAGGGTGCTGGGCGTTGCCGCGCTGCTGGCGGTGGTGGCCATCGGCCTGGGCTGGGATACCGGCCTGCTGACCCGCCTGTCCACGGTCAGCACCGCGCGCATCGAACAGGGCCTGCTGGACGCGGTGCCCGGTGCGCAGCCGGCGGCGCCGCCGATGATGATGATGGCCGGCGCCACTGCCGGTGCCGATGCGCCGCTGCCGGTGGAAGGCACCCTGCCCGCGCTGGATGGCGCCACCGGCTGGCTCAACAGCCCGCCGCTCAAGGCCGAACAGCTGCGCGGCAAGGTCGTGCTGGTCGATTTCTGGACCTATTCCTGCATCAACTGCCTGCGCGCGATGCCCTTCGTGCACGAGTGGGAGCGCCGCTATCGCGACCATGGCCTGGTGGTGGTCGGCGTGCACACGCCCGAGTTCGCCTTCGAACGCGACCCGCGCAACGTGATGAAGGCCGTGCAGCAGCTGAAGGTGGAATACCCGGTGGCGCTGGACAACCAGTATTCGATCTGGCGCGCGTTCAACAACCAGTACTGGCCGGCGCAGTACTTCGTTGATGCGCAGGGCAACATCCGCGCCCACCAGTTCGGTGAAGGCAACTACGCGCATTCGGAACAGGTGATCCGCCGCCTGCTGACCGAGGCCGGCCAGACCGATCTGCCGCCGCCGGCCGACCCGGCCGCGGCCGACCTGCAGGGCGTGGCCACGCAGGCCGACATGGGCAACCTGCGCTCGCCGGAAACCTACCTGGGCCACGCGCGTGCCGAGCACTTCGCCTCGCCCGGCGGGCAACGCACCGATGCGGCCTTCGACTACACGCTGCCGGCCAGCCTCGCGCTGAACCAGTGGGGCCTGTCCGGCCGCTGGACCGTCACCGATGAAGCCGCGCAGCTGCAGCAGGCCAGCGGACGCATCGCCTTCCAGTTCCATGCCCGCGACCTGCACCTGGTGCTGGCACCGACGCAGGACGGCACGCCGGTGCGCTTCCGCGTGTGGCTGGACGGCAAGCCGCTGCCTGCCGCCGATGCCGGCAGCGATGTTGGCGCCGATGGCAGCGGCGTGGTCACCGAGAACCGTCTGTACCAGCTGGTGCGCCAGCGCGGCACGGTCGGCCCGCACCGCTTCGAGATCGAATTCCTCGATGCGGGCGTGCAGGCCTATGCCTTCACCTTTGGTTGAGAGCAGGAGGGCACGATGAAATTCTCCTTCGAACAGGGCATTGCAGTGGGTGTGGCCGGGTTGATCGCCACGGCACTGGTGGCCGGCGTGCTGCTGGTGGATCGCGGCGCGATGGCCGCGCCGGCTACCACCAGCGCGCAGGTACAGGCACTGCCGGCACCCGCCGGCGATGCCGCCTTCACCGATGGCGCCACCCAGGCCAGCGTGGTGTTTGCCGGTGGCTGTTTCTGGGGCGTGCAGGGCGTGTTCCAGCACGTGAAAGGGGTGAGCAATGCGGTGGCCGGCTATGCCGGAGGCAGTGCCGCCGATGCACGCTACGAGCGCGTCAGCAGCGGCCGCACCGGCCACGCCGAAGCGGTGAAGGTCGACTACGATCCGCGTCAGGTCAGCTATGGGCAGCTGCTGCAGGTGTTCTTCTCGGTGGCGCACGATCCCACCCAGCTGAACTACCAGGGCCCCGACCACGGCAGCCAGTACCGCTCGGCGATCTTCAGCGATGACGCCAGGCAGCTGGCTGCCAGCCGCGCCTACATCGACCAGCTGGGCAAGGCTGGCAGCTACCGCGGCCCGATCGTGACCCAGGTGGCCAGCGGCCAGCGTTTCTACCCGGCCGAGAGCTATCACCAGAACTACATGAACAACTACCCGCAGGCGGCCTACATCCGCTACTACGACGCACCGAAGCTGGCCGCGCTGGGCAAGCAGTTCCCTGCGCTGTACCGGCGCCAGGCGTCGCTGGTGCCGATGCGCTGACGCGCTTTTGTAGAGTCGAGCCATGCTCGACTTCTGGATCCTGGCAAAGCCCCAGCCGAGCATGGCTCGACTCTACAAAAAAAAGACGCACCGCCCTGCGGCCGTGCGCTTGAAATGGATCGGCCAGGCCCCGATCAGGCCCCACCGACAGCACCATGCTAGGCTCGGCGGCATCATGGGTACAGCTCCAGATGCAGGCCAGAACAATGGATACAGATCCGCGCACCACCCCGGCCCCGCCGCGCTACCAGCGCCTGTCCAATGAACTGGCCGAGGCCATCCACGGCGGTCGCCTGCCAGTCGGCAGCCGCCTGCCCTCACTGCGGCAGATGGCCGCGCAGCGTCAGCTCAGCCTGAACACCGTCATCGCGGCCTACCGGCAGCTGGAAGATGCTGGCCTGGTCGTGCCGCGGCCGAAGGCGGGGTTCGAGGTGGCGCCGCGCCTGTCGGTGCCGCAGCGTTCGCTGCGCGATGCACCGTCGGCGCCCACCGCACCGCTGCAGCAGGCCTTGATGGCGCGCGTGCTCGAGGCACAGCGACGCCCCGGGGTGATCGATCTCGCCTTCGCCGGGCCACGTGGACGGCAGTTCTATCCCGGCGCGCACCTGGCCCGGCACACCGCACAGGTGCTGCGCCACGGCCAGCAGACGGTGGAAACCTATGCGCGCCCGAACGGCTCGCCGCGCCTGCTGGCGCAGATCGTACGGCGTGGCCCGCGGATGGGCCTGCACACCCATGCCGACCGCCTCCTGCTGACCCACGGTGCGATGGAAGCGCTGCAGCTGGCCCTGCGCGCGGTGACCGAACCGGGCGCGGCAGTCGGCATCGAAGCCCCCTCCTATTTCAACCTGTACCCGCTGCTGGCCAACCTCGGCCTGCAGGCCATCGAACTGCCCACCCACCCGCAGCACGGGCTGGACGTGGATGCGCTGGAAGCGCTGCTGGAGCACACGCCGCTGGCCGCGCTGGTGGTGATGCCCACCGTGCACAACCCGCTGGGCTGCACCATGCCGACGGCCGCCAAGCAGCGCCTGGCCGAGCTGGTCAACGCACGCCAGCTGCCGCTTATCGAGGATGCGGTGTACGCCGAGCTGCAGTTCTGCGAGCCACCGGCGCCGCTGCTGAAGGCGTTTGATCGCGATGGCTGGGTGATGGTGGTCGGCGGTTTCTCCAAGACGCTGGCGCCGGATTACCGCATCGGCTGGCTCGATGGGGGCCGTTTCGCCGAGCGCATCGCCCTGCTGAAATTCCAGTCGACCGGCGGTGAACCGCAGCTGCTCGGTGATGCGGTGGCGGCTTACCTGGAAGCCGGCAGTTACGAGCATCACCTGCACCGCATGCGCCGGCTGTACCGCGAACAGGTCGGGCGCCTGCGCCAGCTGGTGGCCGAGCACTTCCCCGCCGGCACCCGTGCCACGGAGCCGCAGGGCGGCTTCCTGCTGTGGCTGGAGCTGCCGGGCGTGGATACCCGCGAACTGTTCGAGCGGGCGCTGGCGGAGGACATCGTGTTCATGCCCGGCCAGGTGTATTCGCGCGGTGCGCGCTACCGGCATTGCCTGCGGCTGTCGTGCTGCCAGGCGCTGGATGCGCGCTTCATCAGTGCGGTGGAACGACTGGGTGCGATCGCGCGGGAACTGGCAGCACGCTCTGCCCTGTAGAGCCGAGCCTGCGCTCGGCTGCGTTTCACCCGGATCCGGTGCTGAGCCGAGCATGGGCTCGGCTCTACAGGAAGCAGATCAATCGCACAGGTGCGCTGCGAGTCGCTCACCATCTGCGCCCGGCAGGTACGGCAACCTCCCCCAGCACGGCATCGGCAGGCGCTGCTGCAGCGTGGCGATGTTCTCGTCCTGGCGCTGCATGGTGGGGTCGATGTGGTTGCCGATCCAGCCCAGGCACTCCACGCCGCTGGCCTGCAGCGACTGCGCGGTCAGCCGTGCATGGTTCACGCAGCCCAGGCGCATGCCCACCACCAGCAGCACCGGCAGGCGCAGTGCGCGCACCAGATCCAGCTGGTCCAGCGTGGCCGACACTGGTGCCAGCCAGCCGCCCACGCCCTCCACCACCACCACGTCGGCCTGCGCACGCAGCCGCTCGAACGCGGCCACGATCGGCGCCAGCTGCACCTGCACGCCGTCCTCGGCGGCGGCCAGCTCCGGCGCCAGCGGCTGCCGCAGCGCATAGGGGTTCAGGTCGTCGTAGTCCGGCACCGGCCAGCTGGCCGCCTGCAACGCCAGGGCATCCTCGTTGCGCAGGCCCTGGCCGAGGTCCTGGCTGCCACTGGCCACCGGCTTCATGCCCACCGCGCGCAGCCCGCGCCGGCGCAGCGCCAGCAGCAGCGCGGTGCTGCTGGCGGTCTTGCCGATCCCGGTATCGGTCCCGGTGACGAACACGGCAGGCGGCATCAGGGTGGGCAGGGGCATCAACGGCTCCAGGCATGCAACAGAGCGTGCATTATCGCTGCTCCCGTACGCTTGCTAGACTGCAGGCATGTTCGCCAATGCCTCGCTCACCGGCAGCAAGCCGGAACAATACGCCCAGCTGCTGGAACAGGCCCGCGGCCTGGTCTACGCCGAGTCCGACCGCATCGCCAATGCGGCCAACCTCTCCGCACTGGTCTACCACGCCCTGCCCGACCTGAACTGGGTGGGCTTCTACCTGTACGACGGCAAGGAGCTGGTAGTCGGCCCGTTCCAGGGCCTGCCGGCCTGCGTGCGCATCCCGCTGGACAAGGGCGTGTGCGGTGCCGCCGCCAGCCAGCGCGTCACCCAGCGCGTGGACGATGTCGATGCCTTCCCCGGCCACATCGCCTGCGATTCGGCCTCGCGCTCGGAACTGGTGGTGCCGCTGCTGCGCGGTGGTGAGCTGATCGGCGTGTTCGACATCGACAGCCCGAAGGTGGGCCGCTTCGATGCCGAGGACCAGGCCGGTCTGGAAGCCATCGCCCGCGTGTTCGTCGAGGCTCTGGGATGAGCGCACCGAAGCTGCGCAACATCGGCCCGAAGAGCGCGGCGTGGCTGCGCCAGGTCGGCCTGCGCAGCCGCGAGGACCTGGCCGCGCTCGGCGCGGTCGGGGCCTTCGTCAAGGTCAAGCGCGCCGGCTTCAAGCCGAGCCTGAACCTGCTTTATTCGCTGGAAGGCGCGCTGCTGGACTGCCATTGGCAGGAGCTGGGCGAAGCCCAGCGCGAAGCGCTGGTGCAGGATTACGAGGCACGCATCGTCGCGCACCCGCTGAAGGCGGCCGGCCCGGCATCGGGCCCGGTGCATGAGCAGCGCTTCGACACCGGGGATGACGGCGAAGACAGCTTCGCCGAGAGCGCCGGCGAGGATTAGAGCAGCAGCGCTGCGCGCTCGCCGGGCATGGCCCGGCGTTCGCTCTTACGGCTGCTGCAGTTCCAGCAGCTCGCCGACCAGGCCCACTTCGCCGCGCTCCAGCCACACCCGCAGGCGCGTGCCGTGGTCGATGCGCAGGGCCCAGCACAGCGACAGCGGCAGCCCGCAGACCTGCGACAGCACCATGCGCAGCGGGCCGCCATGGCTGACCACCACGGTCGGCAGCGGATCGTCATCGTCCAGCAGGCGATCCAGCGCGCGTGCGATGCGCCGTTCGAAGTGGCCCCAGCTTTCGCCGTTGGGCGGGGGGAACGCATGCGGATCGGCGTGGAAGGCCGCCAGCGCGTCCTCCGGCAGGTCGAACAGTGACTGCCCGTCCCAATCGCCGAAATCCAGTTCTTCCCACTCCTCGTCCGCTTCCACGTCCAGCCCGCGCGGGGTGGCCAGAGCCATCGCCGTGTGCAGCGAGCGCAGGCGCGGCGAACTGATCACCCGCTGCCAGTCCTGCTCGGCATAGGCGTCAACCAGTTCCTGCGGCAGGCGGGCCAGCTGCGGCGGATCGCTGCGGCCATCGAGAAACGCATCGCGGCCGTTGCCGGCATGGCGGACCAGGTCGAGGATCATGCGTGCGTCCTGTGCAGGCAACGCGGGAACAGTAGAAAACAGCGGGACATCGGCAACGGCACCACGGGATCGAGGGGATATTCTACGGGCACAGCCGAGGCAGTCGAGCAAGCTCGACTCTACCGGGCGCCGGGGATGCCGTAGACTGCGCCCACTTCCAGGTGACCTGCGGCCATGGCCGGCAGGTTGAAACGGGAAGCCGGTGACGCGTGGCAACACGCCAGGCCGGCGCTGCCCCCGCAACGGTAAGCACGTCTGTTCCAGGCAACATCGCCACTGTGCCTCTGGCATGGGAAGGCGCCTGGACGGTGGCCTCGCGCCACTTGGCGGCAAGCCCGGAGACCGGCCCGGAAGCCTCAGGTCGCGATGCGGTGGGCATGGCGCTGGATGATCGCGGCATCTGCCGCGGCTTCGGCGCGTGCCTGCCTTCGTGGCTCCTCCCCTTCGCCACGCGGGCGTGCGTGGCACCCGGAGTCCTCCCGATGAAGCTGCAGTTCCGAATGCTGTCCTTGGCCGTGCTGGCCGCCCTGCCCGCCCTGCCCGCCCTGGCCCATGCTCAGGCGAGCGATGACACCGCTGCGCTGGACCAGGTGCTGGTGACCGCCACGCGCACCCCCATCGCCCTGCAGGACAGCATCGCACCGGCGCAGGTGATCGACCGCGCACAGATCGAATCCAGCCAGGCCACCTCGCTGCAGGAACTGCTGGCCGGCCGCGCCGGCATCAACCTGACCAACAGCGGTGGCCTCGGCAAGCAGAGCTCGCTGTTCCTGCGCGGCACCAATTCCTCGCACACCGTGGTGCTGGTCGATGGCGTGCGCATCAACAGCGCCGACCTTGGCCTGGCGATGTACCAGGACCTGCCGCTGGCGCAGATCGAGCGCGTGGAAATCGTGCGCGGCCCGCAGTCGAGCCTCTACGGCGCCGATGCCATCGGTGGCGTCATCCAGATCTTCACCCGTCGCAACCAGGGCGAATTCGCGCCGCACTTCCAGCTCGGCGGCGGCAGCAATGGCCTGCGCGAAACCAGCGGCGGCATCGGTGGCAGCGGCGAGCACGGCTGGTTCGGCGCCGACATCGCCTACCAGCACACCGACGGCATCAACGCCTGCCGTGGCTCGGCCACGCTGTTCACCGGCTGCTTCGCCGATGAGCCCGACCGCGATGGCTACCGCAACCTGTCCAAGAGCCTGCGCGGTGGCTACACCTTCAACGACCAGTGGAGCGTGGAAGGCAGCGCGCTGCGTGCTGAAGGCGAGAACCACTACGACGGTTACTACAACTATTCGGAAACGCTGCAACAGGTGATGTCCGGCAAGGTGCGCTATACCCCGTCCGAGCGCTTGGTTTTCACCGCCAGCGTCGGCCGCAGCGACAACGAGTCGGACAACTACGGTGACTTCGGTGTGTTTGGCAGCGCGCAGACGCACCGCGACAATGCATCGCTGCAGGCGGACATCGGCCTGGCCGAGGGCCAGCTGCTGAGCACCGGCGTGGACTGGAGCGAGGACAACCTCGATGGCAGCAGCGCGGGCTATCTGGTCGACAGCCGCCGCAATACCGGCGTGTTCGTGCAGTACCAGGGCCGTTTCGGCCGCCACCAGCTGCAGGTAAGCGCGCGCAACGATGACAACGCGCAGTTCGGCAACCATGCCACCGGCAGCCTCGGCTGGGCGATGGACCTGGGCCACGGCCTGCGCGTGAATGCCAGCTACGGTACCGCGTTCAAGGCACCGACCTTCAGCGACCTGTACGACCCGTGGAGCGGCGTGCCGACGCTGGACCCGGAGAAGTCGAAGAGCGCCAACCTCGGCCTGTCGCAGCATGGCCAGGGCTGGCACTGGGGCGTGGACGTGTACGAGACGCGCATCGATGACCTGATCACCTACGATGCGGCGACCTTCATGATGCAGCAGGTCGAGAGGGCGCGTATCCGCGGTGCCGAGCTGACCGCGGGCGTGGTGGTGGCCGGCTTCGACATCAATGGCCAGCTGAGCTACACCGACCCGCGCAACCGCACGGCCGGCAGCGCGCAGTTCGACAACTGGCTGCCGCGCCGCGCGCAGCAGACCGCGCGTCTGGATGTGGATCGCCGCTTCGGTGATTTCCGCACCGGGCTGACCGTACAGGGCGCGGGCAAGCGTTACGACGACGCCAGCAACGCGGTGAAGGTGGGTGGCTACGGCACCCTGGACCTGCGCGCGGAATATGCCCTGACGCCGTCGTGGTCGCTGCTGGCGCGCGCGGCCAACGTGTTCGACCGCCGCTACGAGGCCGTGGCGTGGTTCAACCAGCCGGGCCGCGAATACCAGCTGAGCGTGCGCTACCAGCCGAAATAACGGGCCTCGGCATCGACGCATGGCGTCGATCTACTGTAGAGCCGGGCAGCCGAGCATGGGCTCGGCTCTACATGGGCGCGTCGGTAGCGCCGGGCCATGCCCGGCGAACGGATCACGGCGTCGGAATGCCTGATGCCAGCCCCGGCAGTTCGCGCAGGTCGTCGATCACGGCCACGGCATGTGCCGTTTCCAGGTCCAGGCCGCGCGGGTAGCCGTAGCGCACCAGTGCGATCGGCATGCCCGCGTCTTCGGCGGCGCGGTAGTCGGTGAGCGAATCACCGACCATCAGGCAGGCGTCCACTGCCAGCCCGAAGTGCGCGGCGATATGCCGCAGCGGTTCACCACTCGGCTTGCGCTGCGGCAGCGAATCACCGCCCAGCACCACCGAAAACGCATCGCCGATGCCCAGGTGCTGCAGCAGCGGCGGCACCAGCGCGGCCGGCTTGTTGGTGCAGATAGCCAGCGGCACGCCACGCGCACGCAGCAAGGCCAGCGCTTCAGGCACGCCGTCGAACAAGCGCGGGCTGCGCAGCAGGCACTCGCGGTAATGCACCATGAAGGTCGGCATCACTTCGGCCAGATCGATGTCACGACCGGCGGCATGCACGGCCTGCTCCACCAGCCGCCGCACGCCGTCGCCGATCCAGGCCAGCACGGTGGCTTCAGGCACGCGCGCCAGGCCAATGTCTTCCAGCGTGCGGTTCAGCGCTTCGGCGATATCGGCCGCGCTGTCCACCAGCGTGCCGTCCAGATCAAACACAACCAACGGATAGGGATACGACAAGGGACTTTACCTGTACGACGTGGGCCGTCCATTGTACGCCCCGCCTTTTTCGCCGGCTCCGCCTCAGCCGGTCCCACGCCCCGCGGTTGTGGTCGAGCAGTGCCTGTCCATGGTTCATGTGTCCTCCTTGATCGCTGGGCGCCACTCCAGATCCTGGAAGGCAGGGCTGGCAAAACACTCGGCCAGGAAATCCAGGAACCGCCGCATGACAGCGGGCTGCTGTCGACGCGATGCGTACACGGCATGAATGCCCAGCTCGTCCAGTTCGTAGGCCGGCAGCAGCTGCACCAGTTCGCCCGAACGCAGCAGCGGTGCCACCTGGTAGGTCGGCAGCATGGCGATGCCGGCACCGGCGCGCACCGCTTCCAGCAGCAGCGAGGCTTCATTGGCACTGATGTTGCCGCCCACCGCCACCGACAGCGCACGGCCGTCGCGGTGCAGCTGCCACAGGCTCTTGCCCACGTAATGATGGGTGAGGCAGTTGTGCGCGGGCAGCTGTTCCGGCGCGCTGGGCGTGCCATGTGCCTGCAGGTAAGCCGGCGTTGCGCACAGCACCGAACGGCAGGTGGCCAGCCGCCGCGCGATCAGGCTCGGGCCGATCTGGCGCGCGATGCGCACCGCCAGGTCCACGCGCTCCTCCACCAGGTTGACCATGCGGTCGACCAGCAGCAGCTCGATGCGTGCCGCCGGATGGCGCTGCACGAAGGCGGCCACCGCGCGGGCCAGATGGCTCTGCCCGAACGAGACGCTGGCGGTGATGCGCAGGGTGCCGTGCGGCTCGGGATCGTCGCTGGCCAGTTCGCTCTGCAGTTCCTCGCCGATGGCCAGCATCTGCCGGAAACGCGCCAGCGCGGCCTCACCGGCGCCGGTCAGGCTGATCCGCCGCGTGGTCCGGTGCAGCAGGCGCGCGCCCAGCCAGCCCTCCACCTCGGCCAGGTAGCGGGTGACCATCGCGCGGGACATGTCCAGCACCTCGGCGGCGGCGGTCAGGCTGCCGCGCTCGGCCACTTCGACGAACACGGTCATGGCGGTCAATCGGTCCATCTGCTCGATCCATGCAACAAACAAGCGCGTTATACGCTGTTTTTCGAGCATCTGCAGCGACCTACAGTGGCCTCGTTCCCACCCCATTCCGCCCCAAGGAGTTCCGCCATGAAGATTGCCCTCGTCGGTGCCACCGGCAACATCGGCCGCCAGATCGCCCGCCACGCGCTGGCCCACGGCCACCAGGTCACGGCCGTGGTCCGCAGTGAAAAGGACCTGCCGGCCGAATTGGCCGGTGCCCAGCTGGCCATCGCCGCGCTGGACGACACCGACGCCCTGGCTGCGGTGATTGCCGGCCACGACGTGCTGGCCAGCGCCTACGGCCCGCGCCCGGGTGATGACATCGCCCAGATCGCCACCGTGGCCGACCAGTTGGTCGCCGCCGCGCGCCAGGCCAAGGTGCCGCGCGTGGTGGTGGTCGGTGGTGCCGGCAGCCTGGAAATCGCCCCGGGCGTGCAGCTGGTCGACACCCCGGATTTCCCGGCCGCCTACAAGCCCTACGCACTGGCCGCGCGCGAAGCGCTGAAGCGCCTGCAGGCCGTGGATGACCTGGACTGGACCTTCTTCTCGCCGGCGGCGGAGATCGGCCCGGGCGACGAGCGCGGCCAGTACCGCGTGCAGGCGAAGACCTTCCTGGCCGATGCCAGCGGCCACAGCCGCATCAGTTACGCCGATTACGGTGCGGCGTTCGTGGCCGAGCTGGAAGCGGCCAAGTACCCGAAGCAGATCATCACTGCGGCGTATTGATCGATACGTTCCCCCTGTAGAGCCGAGCCTGCGCTCGGCTCGAGGCAACCACTGCAGCCGAGCATGGGCTCGGCTCTACACGAGGAATCGTTGATGCGTACTGCTGCCCTGCTGCTTCCCCTCGCACTGGCTGCCGGTTTCGCCAGTGCACCGCTGCTGGCCGCACCGGCCACGCCCGCGGCCATCGCGGCGAAGCAGTCACAACTGCACCTGCAGACCTTCCATCCCGGCCCGCAGGCAACGTTCTCGGTGTCCTCGGTGCTGATCGAAGGCCGCCATGAGGTGATCCTGGTCGATGCGCAGTTCGCGGCCAGCGATGCCCGCGCACTGGTCGAAAAGATCCGCGCCAGCGGCAAGCAGCTGACCACGATCTACATCAGCCACGGCGATCCGGATTACTACTTCGGCCTGGCCACGCTGCAGGATGCCTTCCCGCAGGCACGCATCGTCGCCACCGCGCAGACCGTCGCCCACATCGAGCAGACCCAGGCCGGCAAGCTGGCGTACTGGGGCCCGAAGATGGGTGCCGATGTGCCCGCGCGCATCGTCGTGCCGCAGGTGCTGGAGGGCGATGCGCTGCTGCTGGAAGGCCAGCGCCTGCCGCTGATCGGGCTGGATGGACCGACCCCGGACCGCACGGTGCTGTGGGTGCCTTCGCTGCGTGCGATCGTCGGCGGCATTCCGGTAGTGGCCGGTGAGCATGTGTGGATGGCCGATACGCAGACGCCGCAGTCGCATGCCGATTGGCTGCAGACGTTGCAACGGCTGCAGGCGCTGAAGCCCAATGTGGTGGTGCCGGGTCATTACGCGTCGGGTGCGGCGCTGGATGCGAGCGCGCTGCGGTTCACCTCGGACTACATCCGTGCATTCGACGTGGAAACGGGCAAGGCGAAGGACAGTGCGGCGCTGGTGAAGGCGATGCAGGCGCGTTACCCCAGGTTGGAGGGTGTGGCGTCGCTGGAGTTGAGTGCGAAGGTGGCCAAGGGCGAGATGCAGTGGCCGTAAGGTAGGTGGTTTCTTTTTGCAGGGCTGCGACCTGCACCTGCCGAATCAACTTCAACGGCAACAGCTGGGTATCTGTGGGTTGGCGGGGTGGATCCCGTTGCTACAAGGCAGTAGATCCGCGCCACGCGTGGATGCTTTTGTAGAGTCGAGCCATGCTCGACTGCGTCAATTGAACAGTTCGCCCTGCACGACCGGTTCCTTGTCGCGGAATCCGCCGAGGCCGACGCCGACCAGGCGGTAGCGGGTGTCGGCGGGCAGGTCGACGCGGGCGCGCAGGGACAGGGCGATGTCGCGCAGTTCCTGCAGCGATTCCGGTGGGCGGTCGGGGGTGTAGCTGCGGGTGAGAATGCGGAACTGGGCGGTCTTCAGTTTCAGCACCACGGTGTGGCCGATGCGTTCGGTCTTGCGCGTGGCATTCCAGGTTTTCTCGGCCAGCTGCACGATGGCCTCGCCCAGGTCCTCCAGCAGCAGGTCTTCGGCGAAGGTGTCCTCCGAGGAAATCGACTGCACCTGCTGGTCCGGTTCCACCGGGCGTTCGTCGATGCCGCGGGCGCGGTTGTACAGGCTGCGGCCGAAGCTGCCGAAATTTTCTTCCAGGTCCGGCAGCGTCCAGTTGCGCAGGTCGCCACAGGTGATGATGCCGCGCTCGGCCAGCTTGCCTTCCATCACCTTGCCCACGCCCGGCACGCTCTTCACCGGCAGGGTCAGCAGGAACGCATCCACGCGCTGCGGAGGAATGACGAACTGGCCGTCAGGCTTGCGCCAGTCCGAGGCGATCTTGGCCAGGAACTTGTTCGGCGCGATGCCGGCTGAAGCAGTCAGGTTCGTCTCTTCGCGGATCTGCGCGCGGATGGTGCGGGCGATCTCGGTGGCCAGCTCGATGCCGCTCTTCGGCGCGGTCACGTCCAGGTAGGCCTCGTCGAGCGACAGCGGTTCGACCAGATCGGTGTGGCGCAGGAAAATCTCGCGCACCTGGCGTGACACGGCTTTGTAACGCGCGAAATCCGGCGGCACGAAGATCGCATCCGGGCACAGGCGCTCGGCACGCAGGGCCGGCATCGCCGAGCGCACGCCGAACACCCGGGCTTCGTACGAGGCCGCGCACACCACCGAACGCGCGCCGCGCCAGGCCACGACCACCGGCTTGCCGCGCAGTGACGGGTCGTCACGCTGCTCCACCGACGCGTAGAAGGCGTCCATGTCGACGTGGATGATCTTGCGCAGTGCGTTCATGGTTGGCTGACATGATAACCGCACCGTACCGGTCCAGACGGCGAAGTATGGTCGTTGTGCATCAACGGGATGCGTGATTCCCGGGGAAAACACTACGCACGCGTACGGTGTGGCGGTTTGATTCCCGTTGCAACCGTCGTGCATCCTCGGGGACTTGTTGCCTTGTTTTCGCTTCCAGGAATGCGCTTTCCATGACTCGTCTCCACGCGTTCAACCGTGACCAGCTGCTGGCCAGCGCCCGCGGTGAACTGTTCGGCGCCGCCGCCGGCCGTCTGCCCAACGACCCGATGCTGATGTTCGACCGCATCACCGAAATCCGCGAGGACGGCGGACCGCATGGCAAGGGCATGGTTCGTGCCGAACTGGATATCCGCCCGGACCTGTGGTTCTTCGGCTGCCACTTCATCGGCGACCCGGTGATGCCCGGCTGCCTGGGCCTGGATGCCATGTGGCAGCTGACCGGCTTCTACCTGACCTGGCTGGGTGCGCCCGGCAAGGGCCGCGCCTTGGGCTGCGGCGAGGTTAAGTTCACCGGCCAGGTGCTGCCGGAAGCCAAACTTGTGCGCTACGAGATCGACATCACCCGCGTCATCAACCGCAAGCTGGTGATGGCCCAGGCCGATGCCCGCATGTACGTGGACGACCGCGAGATCTACAACGCCCGCGACCTGCGCGTGGGCCTGTTCACTGAAACCGGGAGCTTCTGATGCGTCGCGTCGTCATCACCGGCATGGGCATCACCTCGTGCCTGGGCAATGATCTGGATACCGTTTCCTCGGCGCTGCGCGAAGGCCGCGCCGGCATCACCGCGCTGCCCGACCACGCCGAAGCTGGCCTGCGCAGCCAGGTGGGCGGCCGCGTGGACCTGGACCTGGATGCACAGATCGACCGCAAGCAGAAGCGCTTCATGAGCGATGCGGCGGCCTTCGCCTACATCGCCATGCGCGATGCGATCGCCGATGCCGGCCTGTCGCCGGAACAGGTGAGCGCGCTGCGCACCGGCCTGATCGCCGGTTCCGGCGGTGGTTCCAGCGAATGGCAGGTGGGTGCCGTCGACCTGCTGCGCGCCCGTGGCGTGCGCAAGGTCGGCCCGTACATGGTGCCGCGCACGATGTGCTCCACCGTGTCGGCCTGCCTGGCCACCGCCTACCAGATCAAGGGCGTCAGCTACTCGCTGTCGGCCGCCTGCGCGACCTCGGCGCACTGCATCGGCGCGGCCGCGGACATGATCCGCCACGGCGCACAGGACATCATGTTCGCCGGTGGCGGCGAAGACCTGCACTGGTCGATGAGCGTGATGTTCGATGCGATGGGCGCGCTGTCGACCAGCTTCAACGACACGCCGGCCAGCGCCTCGCGCCCGTATGACAAGGACCGCGACGGCTTCGTCATCGCCGGTGGCGGCGGCATGCTGGTGCTGGAAGACTACGACCACGCCGTTGCCCGCGGCGCGCGCATCCATGCCGAGCTGATCGGCTACGGCGTGACCTCCGACGGCGCCGACATGGTCGCCCCGTCTGGCGAAGGCGCGGTGCGATGCATGAAGATGGCGCTGCAGAACGTCGACCGTCCGCTGGATTACCTCAATACCCACGGCACCTCGACGCCGCTGGGCGACGTGACCGAGCTGGGTGCGATCCGCGAAGTGTTCGGCGATGCCGTGCCGCCGCTGTCGTCGACCAAGGCGCTGTCGGGCCACTCGCTCGGCGCGGCCAGCGTGCACGAGGCGATCTACTGCCTGCTGATGATGCGCGATGGTTTCGTGGCTGGTTCGGCCAACATCACCGAGCTGGACCCGGCGGTGGAAGGCTTCCCGATCCTGCGCGAGAGCCGCGAGCAGAAGTTGGATACGGTGATGTCCAACAGCTTCGGTTTCGGTGGTACGAACGCGGCGCTGGTGTTCGGCCGCGTTTGATTGGAAGGCGTGCCGACCAACGGTCGGCACCCACCGGAGCGGTGATCGCGCGGATGTAGAGCCGAGCCCATGCTCGGCTCAGTGCCAACCAAGGTTGGCATCTACCAGAGCGGTCCAGAGCGGTGAAGCGTGCCGACCAACGATCGGCACCTACCGGGGGATAAGCAGAGGCACCAGCAGGTCGTGGGCATCCACCAGCGAGCCGACGATGCGGTGGCCCAGCGCGCGCAGTTCTTCATCAGGATGCACCAGGTCCGGCACCTGGATCACGGTCATGCCCGCGGCCACGGCGGCACGCGTGCCGGCCGGTGAATCCTCCAGCGCCAGACAGCGTTCCGGCGCCTTGCCCAGCCGCTGCGCGGCCAGCAGGTAGATATCCGGCGCCGGCTTCGGGTGGGCGACGTCGCCACTGGTGATGACCGCATCGAAGTATGGCAGCAGTCCGGCGGCGGCCAGCTTGCGGTTGGCCCGCGGCTGCCGCGTGGTGGTCGCCACGGCACGCGGAATGGCGTGCGCCTTCAGCAGTTCCAGCAGTTCCAGGATGCCCGGCCGCAACGGCAGGCCGGTCTGCGTACGCGCCTCGTAGAGGTCGTGGCAGCGTGCGGCCATCGCCTCGATCATCGCGTCCGACACGCCCTGCCCGCGCAGCAGCGCCTGGCTGTCACGGTCACCCAGGCCGACCATGCGGACGAAGAACGTCGCGTCGAGCGGCAGCCCGAGTTCGGCAGCTGCCTCGCTCCAGCACGCGATCGACACCCGCTCGCTGTCGATCATCAGGCCGTCCATGTCGAAGATGACGGCATCCGGGAGGAACGACAGCGCAGCGAGGGACGTCATGGGGCGAACAGGGTGTCCAGGTCAGTGGGGGTCAGCATCCGCCATTGGCCTTCATCCAGCCCCTGCAGGTCCAGGCCGCCAACGCGGCTGCGGTGCAGGGCCTGCACGTGGTTGCCGACGGCGGCGAACATGCGGCGTACCTGATGGTAGCGGCCTTCGTGCAGTACCAGGCGCGCCTTGCGCGGGCGCAGCACCTCGAGTTCAGCCGGCAGCAGGGGCGTCTTCTCCGCTTCCAGCATCAGCGTGCCGCTGGCGAACTGCGCCACTTCGTCGCCGCGCAGGTCCTCGGCCAGTTCCACTTCGTAGACCTTGGGCAGCTTCGACTTCGGCGAGATGATCCGGTGCAGCAGGCCACCATCGTCGGTCAGCAGCAGCAGGCCACTGGTCTCGCGGTCCAGGCGGCCGACGGTGGACAGCACCGGGTCGCGGTCGCGGAAGCGCGGCGGCAGCAGATCGTAGATCAGGCGGCCGGTGTCCTTGGTCGAACAGGTGTAGCCGGCCGGCTTGTACAGCGCCAGCGACAGGCCCACGGGCGGGTCCAGCGGCTCGCCATCAACGCGGATCGCCTCGTGCGGCACCTGGTCATCGGCGTACAGCACTTCGCCGTCGGCATCGGTGACGCGGCCCTCGCGGAACATCCACTGCACCTGCTTGCGGCTGCCGTAGCCCAGGTTGGCAATCAGCTTGACCAGCTTCACTTGCCCTTCCCCTTCACCGCCTCGACCAGCTTGAAGCCATCACGCTCGGCGATGACACGCACGGCACCGAAGCTCTCGTTGAGCGTGTACTCGTACGGCAGGTGGCGGTTGGCCACCACGTACAGGCGGCCACCCGGGCGCAGCGCCTGCGCGGCCACGGCGATGAAGCGCTGTCCGATGTCCGGGCGGTCGGCGCGCGACGGCGTGTGGAACGGCGGATTGCTGATGATGACGTCGTAGCCCGGCTCGACGCCGGCGGTGACGTCGCGCCACAGGAAGCGCAGCGGCAACGCGCGCGGCGGCGGCGCCAGGTTCAGTTCGGCCAGGGCCAGCGCACGCTGCTCGGCTTCATACAGGTCCAGCGCGGTGATCTTCGGGCAGCGCTCCAGCAGCTCGCGCGACAGGTAGCCGTAGCCGGCACCAAGATCGGCGGCACGGCCGGCCAGGTCGGCGGGCAGGTGCTCGGCCAGCAGCGCCGAGGCCGGGTCGATGCGATCCCAGGCAAACACGCCCGGGCGGCTGAGGAAGCGGCCGCCGACGATCGGACGCACGGCGTCCAGCGCGCTCCAGCGCTTGGCCAGGTCGGCATCGTGCTGGCCCTGCAGCGGCGCGGTCCAGTACACGCGGCAGTGGTTCTTGGTCAGGCAGCCGCCAAGACCGGTCAGCTGCTTGAGGTCGCCTTCGCCGGAGCGGGCGCCCTCGTTGTTGGACTGGCAGGCGACGATGCGGCCACCCTCGGCCACCAGGGCCAGGGCGCGGGCGAACAGCGCGCGGGCTTCCTCACGCTGGCGCGGCGGCAGCACCAGCACCAGCGGGTAGCGGCCCTTGCCGGCGGCATCGTCGATCTGGCCGCTGACGGTCCAGCCGGCGGCCTGCTGCAGCGGCTCTGCAAACGGGGCGAAGCTCTGCTCGCAGTGCACTTCGCGGTTGCCGGCGATCTCGCGCAGCGGCCAGCCATCGCGGGCACGGAAGAAAGCGACCGGGCCGTCGGGCCAGTGCAGGGTGCCGTTGCTGAACGGCAGGAGCAGGGTCTGCAGGGGGGCGTCGTTGCTGGAGGCCATCGGCGCGGGTACTTCAAGCGTAGGGCCGTCCATTGTACCGCCCTCGCCGGGCCGGCCCCGGGACCGCTTTGCGAAAGTTCAACGGGCTGTTGATGCGCCGACAACATCGGAGCGTTCAGGGTAAGGGCTCCCCCAGAAAACCTAGGAGAACCCGCATGCGCGCCTTGTTCGTCGGTGGAGTGGTCGACAACAGTGAGATGGACCTGGAAGGCAGCCATCCGCCCGTGCATTACCCCGAGGATACCGGTGGTGGGCATTCGCGCTACCGCCTGCACCAGGTCGGCCATGGCGCCGATGGCAGCGTGGCCTATGCGGTATATGGGGCACCGGACCTTGCCGACGACGAAGTGGCCCGCGTGGCCGACGAGCGTGCCTATGCGCGCCGGTTCGAGGCAACGCCGACCGTGTTCGAACATTGAGATGCGGGGTGGCGCCGGGCATGGCCCGGCGCTACCGTTTCACGCCTGTGACGGCGCCTTCGGCGGCAACCTGCTGACGCTGGCGATCTCGTCCAGCCAGACGTGGTGCTGCTGCACCGGATTGTCGTAGTCGTCCAGGCGCAGCTGGCCGTTGCTGCCTTCATCACCCGCATCATTGCGGTACTGCTGCAACGTCGGGCGCACGGCGACGGTGCCCAGCAGGCGGCGGCCATCATGCAGGGTCAGCTGCACCTGCCATTCGCCACCCAGCTGCGGCAGCAGGGCTTCAAGACGGGCGATCTGCGCTGGATCGGTGTGGATGCGGGGCGCAATACGGGACATCGGTGAACCTCCTGGGTGCTCAGTGCAAGGCGTCGCTGCTGCGTTGCGGCTGCACGCTGCGCACGGCCGAGACCAGCTGCGCCACCGAGTACGGCTTGGCGACGTGTTCCTGGAAGCCCGAGGCCAGCGCGCGGCGGCGGTCGTCGGCACGTGCCAGCGCGGTCACTGCCACCGCCGGCAGGTCGGTCGCCGCCACGGCCATGTCCTCGCGCAGCGTGCGCACCAGGCCATAGCCGTCCATGCCCGGCATGCCGATGTCGGTCAGCATCACCTGGTACTGCAGGTGGCCGCTGTCGGCCAGCAGGGTCAGCGCTTCACCGGCCGAACCGACCGCCGAGACGCTGGCGCCCTGCTCTTCCAGCATGCGCCGCAGGTACTCCAGCACTTCCGGCTGGTCGTCCACGGCCAGAACATGCAGGCCGCGCAGCGGATGCGGCTCGACCACGGTCGGATCAAGGATCGGGCCGCTGAACACTTCGCGCAGCGGCCGGCGGTCGGCATCAGGCAGGTACTGCGGCAGGCGTACGGTGAACGTCGAGCCATGGCCATGGCCGTCGCTGGCCGCGCTGATCGTGCCGCCATGCAGTTCCACCAGCTGCTGCACGATGGCCAGGCCCAGGCCCAGGCCGCCATGGCGGCGGGTGGTGGTGCCATCGGCCTGGCGGAAGCGGCTGAACAGATGGTGCAGGAACTCCGGCGCGATGCCGTCGCCGGTGTCGCGCAGGGTGATCGTCCAGTAGCCGCCATCGGCACGCACCTGCGCCTCGATGCGGCCTTCGGCCGGGGTGAACTTGATGGCGTTGGACAGCAGGTTCCAGAACACCTGCTGCAGGCGCGTGGCATCGCCCAGCACCAGGCAGGGCTGGTCGGGCAGCTGCAGGCTGACATCCAGCGCCTTGCCCTCGGCCACCGGCTCCTGTGCCCCCAGGGCTTCGCCCAGCTGCGTGCGCAGGTCCAGCACTTCCACTTCCAGCTGCACCTTGCCCAGCAGCATGCTGCTCAGGTCCAGCATGTCCGAGATCAGGCGCTTCTGCGCCGTGGCGCTGCTGGCAATCACGTTCAGGCCCTTGAACAGCGGGCTGGTGTTGTCCACCCGCTGCAGCAGCAGTTCGCTCCAGCCAAGGATGGTGGTCAGCGGCGTGCGCAGCTCGTGCGACAGCGTGGCCAGGAATTCGTCCTTCAGCCGCGCCATGTTTTCCGCGGCACTGCGCGCGGCACGCTCGGACTGCAGCAGCTCCTCGCGCGCCAGTTCGATCTCGCGGCGCTCGGTCACGTCCGGGCTGCTTCCAGCCAGGCCGATGAAGCGGCCCATGCGCGAGAAGCGCGGCCGTGCGTTCATTTCCAGCCAGCGCCACTGGCCGTCGGCCCGCCGCGCGCGTACCAGCGCGTGCATCGAGCGCTGCACCGTCAGCGCTTGCTGCAGCTCATATTCGAACACCGAGGCGTCGTCTGGATGCACCAGGCCACGCCAGACATCTTCCGCCACGCGGGTTTCGTCGCCGCCGAAGAATTCGCTGAAGGCGCTGTTGACGAACCGGGCATGGCCGCGCTCGTCCAGCACCCAGACCGGCATCGGCAGGCCATCGGCCAGCGCGCTGAAACGCGCCTCGCTCTCGCCCAGCTCCACTTCGATCTGCTTGCGCGCGGTCACGTCCAAGAACAGGATGCCGACCTTGTCCTCGCCCGGCTTGCCCACGCGCACCGCGTCCACCGCGAACGAGCGACCCAGCGCGCGCGCATCCATCTCGAACTGCGCCGGTTTCCCGGTGCGTGCTACTTCGCCGTAGATACGGAACCACTCGCGTTCGTGCTTTGGCTCCAGCGCGCTCATCCGCTTGCCCCGCGCGCCTTTCAGGCCGGTGTGGCGCTCAAAGGCGTCGTTGACCTCGATGAAGCGATAGTCCACGGCCTGCTCACCCTCGAACAGCACCTGGATCACACAGAAGCCGGCATTGATGTGCTCGAGCACGCCGTGATGCAGGTCGGGTTCGGGCGCCGGCGCCTTCGAGGGCGGGCGCTCCACAAGGGGCGGCAGTGTGGACAAGGGCGTGGGGAACGGACCGGGTGGAGGTACAGCATCTTCCAGAGCGCGTATTCACAGCGTCAAGCGACGTCAGTCAGGCTTGACGACCATGAATTCGCGACAACTGCTGTCGCATATGACGCAATCGGCCATTGCTGGCACCCGGCAGCAGGATCACACTCGACCTGTACACCGACACCGCCCCGATCACGGGACGCAGGAGACCACCATGAACCGCTCGCTTTCCGCCGCCCTGCTGCTGGCAGGCGCCCTGGTCGTGGGCAGCGCCACCGCTGCGCCACGCACTGTCACCGATCCGCAGGCACCGCGGGCGCTGCAGGCCGATGGCCCGGTCAGCGTGAAATGGGACGATCCGGCCACGTTCACCGAGATCCGCCGCAGCACCAACCGCTTCGAGGCACAGCGCGGCGACTGGGTGCAGCAGCTGGCCCGTTACGTGCGAACCGCGGCAGCCAAGCCGCTGCAGCCGGGGCAGACCTTGGACGTGACCCTGGTGGACATCAAGCGCGCCGGCGACTACGAGCCGTGGCACGGCCCGCGTGCCGACAACATCCGGATCATGCGCGACATCTACCCGCCGCGCATCACCCTGCAGTACACGCTGAAGGACGCCAGCGGCCGCATCGTCGACGAAGGCGAGGCCAAGCTGAGCGACAGCGGCTACCTGCACAACATCGGCATGCGCAGCGACAGTGATCCGCTGCGTTTCGAGAAGCGCCTGATCGATGACTGGGTAAAGCGCCAGTTGACTACACAGGCAACCGCGGCACGTTGATCAAAGGTCGCCGGGCACGGCCCGGCGGTCGTGAAGCGTGCATTCCGGTAGTGCCGGCCGCTGGCCGGCATCATCTCACTCCTGGTAAACCCGCGCCACGCGCTTGACCGCGCACGGCAGCTGGTAGGCGCTGACACCGCAGCGCGGGGCCAGTTCGGCCAGGGTCGGCGCCGTGCCCCACAGTTCCACCACGCTGCCGATGCCGGCCTGCGCATGCGCGGTCAGGTCCACGGTCAGCATGTCCATCGACACGCGGCCGATCAGCCCGCCGGGCTGGCCATCGATCAGCACCGGGGTGCCGTTCGGGGCGAACTGCGGGTAGCCATCGGCATAGCCCAGCGCGACCACGCCCACGCGGGTGCGGGCCTTGGCCACGAAGCGGGCGCCATAGCCCACCGGCTCACCGGCATCGATCCAGCGCTCGGCGATCACCTTCGACTGCATGGTCATCACCGGGCGCAGGCGCGCGGTCAGCGTGGTGTCGTCCGGCAGCGGGTTGGCCCCGTACAGCATCAGGCCCGGCCGCACCCAGTCGCTGCGCACGTCCGGCCAGCCCAGCAGGGCCGGCGAGTTGCACACGCTGGTCTCGCCCTGCAGGCCGTCGATGGCCGCCTTGAAGGTGGCGGCCTGTTCGTGGGTGCGCTCGCTGTCCAGCTCATCGGCGCGCGCCAGGTGGGTCATCATCACGATGCGCTCGACCTGCGGCAGCGCCGACAGGCGCGCGTGCGCGGCGCGGAAGCCGGCCACGTCCAGGCCCAGCCGGTGCATGCCGCTGTCCAGCTTCAGCCACACCGTCAGCGGGCGCGGGCTGTCGAAGGCGGCCAGCGCCTCCAGCTGCCACGCCGAACCCACCGAGAACCACAGGTCATGCTCGGCCACCAGGGGCAGCTCGCTGGCCTCGAAGATGCCTTCCAGCAGCAGGATCGGCGCGTGGATGCCGGCCTGGCGCAGTTCCAGCGCCTCTTCGATGGTGGCCACCGCGAAGCCATCGGCCTCGCCTTCCAGCGCCTGCGCGCAGCGCACCGCGCCGTGGCCATAGGCATCGGCCTTGACCACCGCCAGCGCCTTGCCGCCGCCCAGCTCGCGGGCCAGCCGGTAGTTGCTGCGCAGCGCGCCCAGGTCGATCAGCGCGCGGGCAGGACGCATGCGCGGCTCTCCTGCTGCGGGGCCTGGCCGTACTGGCCGTAGCGGAAGATATCCAGGCCCTCGGTGCTGATCTGCGGCTGGCGCGCGCTCATCAGGTCGGCCAGATAGCGGCCCGAGCCGCAGGCCATGGTCCAGCCCAGGGTGCCGTGGCCGGTGTTGAGGTACAGGTTGCGGAACGGGGTGGCGCCGATGACCGGCGTGCCGTCCGGGGTGGCCGGGCGCAGGCCGGTCCAGAAATCGGCCTTGGCCAGGTCGCCGCCCTTCGGATAAAGGTCGCGCACCACCCGTTCCAGGGTCTCGCGGCGGCGCTGTGACAGCGACAGGTCGAAACCGGCCACTTCGGCCATGCCGCCCACGCGGATGCGGTTGTCGAAGCGGGTCACGGCCACCTTGTAGCTCTCGTCAAGGATGGTCGAGGTCGGTGCCATCGCCGGGTCGGTGATCGGCAGGGTCAGCGAATAGCCCTTCAGCGGGTACACCGGCAGGCGCATGCCCAGCGGCGCCACCATCTGCGGCGAATAGCTGCCCAGCGCGACCACGAAGCGGTCGGCGGTTTCCAGCCGGCCGCCGATGCGCACGCCGGTAATGCGGTCGCCATCGAACTCCAGGCCGCTGACGTCCTGGTCGTAGCGGAACTCGACGCCGGCGTCGGCCGCCATCTGCGCCAAGCGGCGGGTGAACAGCTGGCAGTCGCCGGTCTGGTCACGCGGCAGGCGCAGCGCGCCGACCAGGCCATCGACGTGGGCCAGGGCCGGTTCGGCCTGGATGATGCCGGCGCGGTCCAGCACTTCGTAGGGCACGCCGTACTGGGCCAGGATCTCGATGTCCTGCGCCGAGGCGTCCAGCTGCTGCTGGGTGCGGAACAGCTGGGTGGTGCCCAGGTCGCGGCCTTCGAACGCGATGCCGATCTGCGCGCGCAGCTCGTTCAGGCAGTCGCGGCTGTATTCGGACATGCGCACCATGCGCGCCTTGTTGATGGCGTAGCGCTCGTGGGTGCAGTTGCGCAGCATCTGCCACAGCCAGCGGTACTGGGCCAGGTCCATGCCTGGCTTGATCGCCAGCGGCGCATGCTTTTCGAACAGCCAGCCGATCGCCTTCTTCGGCACGCCCGGGGCGGCCCACGGCGAGGTGTAGCCAAAAGAGAGCTGGCCAGCGTTGGCAAAACTGGTCTCCAGCGCGGGGCCGGGCTGGCGGTCGATGACCGTGACTTCAAAACCGGCCTGCCGCAGGTACCAGGCACTGGTGGTGCCGATCACGCCGCTGCCGAGAACGAGGACTCGCATGGGAACTCTCCAACCCGATGATTCCCTGCGTTTGAGCACGCCGGGAGCATAATCGGGGAAGTATATTCTTCCGTTCCTAGACGATTTGCCTGATTTAGCGTTCACAGGCAGGATGTTTTCCTGTGATTCACCCCCGGAGGTTGACGGCCATGGCCACCCGCCCGCGCGAGCTGGACAAGATCGACCGCAAGATCCTGCGCATCCTGCAGGCCGAGGGCCGTATTTCCTTCACCGAGCTGGGTGAACGGGTCGGCCTGTCGACCACCCCCTGTACCGAGCGCGTGCGCCGGTTGGAGCGCGAAGGGGTCATCACGGGCTACCACGCGCACCTCGACCCGGCGGCACTGAAGGCCAGCCTGCTGGTGTTTGTGGAGATCAGCCTGGCCTACAAATCCGGCGACATCTTCGAGGAATTCCGCCGTGCGGCGTTGAAGCTGCCCAACGTGCTGGAGTGCCACCTGGTCTCGGGCGACTTCGATTACCTGCTGAAGGCGCGCATCAGCGAGATGGCCAGCTACCGCAAGCTGCTGGGGAGCACGCTGCTGACCCTGCCGCATGTGCGCGAATCGAAGAGCTACATCGTGATGGAAGAAGTGAAGGAGACCTGGGCGCTGCCGATCGCGGATTGAGTGCCTCGGCCGGGATGGGGTCAGAGCCCGCGTTGCGGGATCCGACCCCTGGCGCCGGTCAGCGCTGCTGCGGGTGCTTCTGCGACCCCTTCTGGGGCTGCTCCTGCTGCTTGCCGCCCTTCTGCTGCTGCGCATCCATCTGCTGCTGTTGCTGCTGCGGGCTGCGGCTCTGGCCCTGCTGCTCCTTGCCGGGATGACGGTTCTGCTGGTTTTTCATGTTCGCGATCCAGTGGACGAAGGACATGCAACGGCGGTTGCCGGTGCAGGGCTACGGTGGTCCCGGCGCGGTTAATCGCAGGCGAAAAATCAGTGATCGGCAGGACGTTGTTTTCCTGGGTTCAGGCCCGCCGCAACGGACTTCACGGTTTGACCTGCTGGCCGTCGCCGGCCGGCACGCTGTCGTAGTAGCGGCCGGTGCGCGAATCGAACACGCGGTTGGGGCCGGCCGGCCTCACCCCGGGCACGATGCGGCCGTTGCGGTCATAGACCTTGTCGGCTGCACGCGTGGCCGGTGCCGGCGTCACCTGGGCGGGGCCGGTCGAGCGGATCGGCTGCGCCTGCTGCCGCGGCACCTGCACCGGCAGCTCAGGGTTCGCCGGTTGCGGCGGCGACTGCGGCGCGACCGGCGGCGGGTTCACGCTGTTCGTGCTGCGCGTGGCGGTCGGGCTGGAGGACGTGGGCACCTGGGCCTGGGCAGCCAGCGGCAGCAGGGCGATCAACAACAGGACAAGACGCGGTGTCATGGCACGCTCCATCGTGTGAGACCTCCACCTTGCGCCGGAGCCTGTGTGCCAGCCATGAATGGCCATCACACTTGCAACGGCCGCCGCGCACCCCCACGTTTGCCGGCATCCCCAGGCCACACCCCACGGAGCCGGCATGAGCGCTTTCGACCTGACGCCCCCCACCGCCACCCAGACCGACGCCCTCGTGGCCGGCCTGAGCGCCGAGGAACGCCGCGTGCTGCTGCAGCACGGCACCGAGGCCCCGTTCTGCGGCGTGTTCCTCGACAACAAGCGCGAGGGCGTCTACTGCTGCCGCCTGTGCGCGCTGCCGCTGTTCCGCTCCAGCACCAAGTTCGATTCGGGCACCGGCTGGCCCAGCTTCTTCGCGCCCTACGACCCGGCGCACGTGACCGAAATCCGCGACACCAGCCACGGCATGGTCCGCACCGAGATCACCTGCGCCCGCTGCGGCAGCCACCTGGGCCACGTGTTCCCGGATGGCCCGCCGCCCACCTTCGAGCGCCACTGCCTGAACTCGGTCTCACTTTCCTTCGTCGGCAACGGCGAGCCGTGGCCCAATCCCCTGCAGCGTGAAGGCGCCGAGGCCGGAACGGCGGGCTGATCACCCCCGCTGACCGACTTCACAGAATTCCCTCTTCAGAAACACCGGTGTCAGGCCGACAAGGAGATATCCCCTCCCCTTGCGTCGCGCCATGCTCATCATCGTTGGATTCCTGGTCGTCATCATCAGCGTCCTCGGCGGCTACCTGGGCGCGCACGGCCGCCTGGGTGCCCTCTGGCAGCCTTACGAACTGGTCATCATCGGCGGCGCGGCCGTCGGTGCGTTCCTGGTCGGCACCCCGGCCAAGACGGTCAAGCAGACGCTGCAGGCAGCGATCGGCGTGTTCAAGGGCCCGCGCTACAAGCAGCAGGACTACATCGACGTCCTCAGCCTGCTCTATGAACTGCTGAACAAGGCCCGCCGCGAAGGCTTCATGTCGCTGGAAGACCACGTCGAGCGCCCGGCCGAGAGCGCCCTGTTCGCCAACTACCCGAAGGTGCAGGCCGACCACCACCTGATCGACTTCATCACTGACTGCCTGCGCCTGATGATCGGCAGCAACATCGAGCCGCACGAACTGGAGCCGCTGCTGGAGCTGGAGCTGGAAAAGCACCACGCCGAAGCAATGGCGCCCTCGCAGGTGATGAACAAGGTGGCCGACGGCCTGCCCGGTTTCGGCATCGTGGCGGCGGTGCTGGGCATCGTCATCACCATGGGCTCGATCGGCGGCGACATCGTCGAAGTGGGTGGCCACGTGGCGGGCGCCCTGGTCGGTACCTTCCTCGGCATCCTGCTGGGCTACGGTTTCATCGGCCCGATGGCCTCGGCGATGGAAGCGCGCGCCGAGCAGGACAGCCGCATCTACGAATCGGTCAAGACCGCCCTGCTGGCCTGCCTGCGCGGCTATAACCCGAAGATCGCCCTGGAATTCGCACGCAAGACCCTGCCGTCGAACGTGCGCCCGGCGTTCTCCGATTTCGAGCAGCACCTGAAGACGGTCAAGTAAGCCATGGCCGAGAACAAGCCCACCGTCATCGTCCGCCGGGTCAGGAAGGGCGGCCATGCCGCCCATCACGGCGGTTCGTGGAAAGTGGCCTACGCCGACTTCGTGACCGCGATGATGGCCTTCTTCCTGGTGCTGTGGCTGATGGCCAGCACCAGCAAGCCGGAGCGCGCGGCGATCTCCGAGTACTTCCGCAATCCCAGCCCGCTGGCCGGGCAGAGCGCAACGCCCGCACCGGGCATGGCCGGCCCGGGGGGCGCCAGCACCTCGATGATCAAGCTGGGCGGCGCCACCGATGTGTCCCGCGGCAACAGCAACGACCCCTTCCAGAACCAGAAGGAAGCCGTGCCGCAGCCGGTGGACCAGCAGCAGCGCGACAAGCAGCAGCTGGAAGCGCTGATGAAGGAGCTGCAGGAAGCGATCAGCAGGAGCCAGGCGCTGGAGCCGTTCAAGGACCAGCTGCTGCTGGACCTGACCCCGGAAGGCCTGCGCATCCAGATCGTGGACAAGCAGAACCGGCCGATGTTCGACCTTGGCAGCGCCACGCTGAAGCCCTATACCCAGCAGATCCTGCACGAGCTGGCCGAGTACCTGAACCACGTGCCGAACCGGATCAGCCTGACCGGCCACACCGATATCACCGCCTATTCGGCCGCGCGCGGCTATGGCAACTGGGAACTGAGCGCCGACCGCGCCAACGCCGCGCGCCGTGCGCTGGTCGATGGCGGCATGGACGACAGCAAGATCACCCGCGTGGTCGGCCTGTCCTCGTCGGTGCTGTTCGACAAGGCCGACCCGCAGAACCCGATCAACCGCCGCATCAGCATCGTGGTGATGACCAAGGCCGCCGAAGAAGCCGCCCTGGCTGGCGCCGGCCCGCAGGTGGGGCTGTCGGCCGCCGTGGCCGACCCGGACGTGCAGGCCGCGCAGGGTGAGGCCGCCACGCCGGCAGTAGCACCCTGAGCCGGGGTCGGATCCCTTTCTCCCGGAAAGGGCTCTGACCCCTGACCGGTCTCCGCCGGGCATGGCCCGGCGAGCGCGCAGCGCGGCACCCAGTACAATGGCGGTCTTTCCTTTTCCAGGTGACCCCACCCCATGTCCCAGAACTCCAAGGCCAAGCGCGACAAGCGCAAGAAGCAGCAGGCCAAGCGTCCGTTCCTGCGCCTGAATGCCCAGCAGCAGGTGCAGAACCACGCCGTGCTGACCAACGAAGACGGCCAGGCCGTGGCCGCCATCGGCCTGCAGGGCCGCGAGTGGCTGCTGGCCATCGGCGGCCAGACCATGGGCAACGCCGACAACCCGGTGCCGATGCTGGCCATGCTCAAGCACCTGTCCAACGTGCAGGAAAAGGAAGGCCGCACGGTCAACCTGGAATATTCCGAGCTGATGCAGAAGCTGCTGGACACCCTGGCTGCCGAAGCCGGCCAGACCGCTGACGAGTATCTGGACAAGCTGGTGGCCGAGTTCGAAACCGAGCAGGCCGAAGAAGGCGAAGACGCCGCTGAAGGCGACGTGGTTGAAGCCGCTGCCGACGCCGAGGCCGATCCGGCCGACGCCGCCGACACCGACGGCAAGCCGCAGGCCTGAACCGGCCGCGACGGTGGCGGTCTACGTCGATGACGCGGTGCATCCCTGGCGCGGACAGCGCTGGGCGCACCTGATGGCCGACACCCTGGCCGAGCTGCACGCGATGGCGGCGCAGCTCGGCATCCCGCCGCGGGCCTTCCAGAACAAGGCCAGCGGCGCTCATTACGATGTCAACGCGGACCTGCGCGCGCAGGCGATCGCCCTCGGCGCACGCGCCATTTCCCGGCATACCGACCGCGAACTGGTGAAGGCCGTGATCGCCAACGCACGGGCGCAGTACCAGCCGTAGGCTGGTACGGGTAGCGCCGGGCCATGCCCGGCGAGCGCGCAGCGCGGCGAGAAGCCGCCGGGAATGGCCCGGCGCTACCGATCAGAACGGGTCGCTGCCCAGCCGCACTTCCAGGTTCAGCAGCGAGCACAGCGCCAGCAGCGCGTCGTCGTCGCGGGTCAGCGCCATCCAGCCGGTGAAGCCGTCGCTGCCAGCATCCACGCTCCACAGCGTGTAGTTGTGCTCGCGCAGGCGGTCGAAGGCGGTGGACATCAGCTGCACGCCGTCCAGGTCGGCAGCGAAATCCTCGTCATCGAGGTCGCCACCCCAGTCCAGCTGCAGGTTGAAGCGTGCCGACAGCTCGTTCACCGCCGACTGCAGCGATTCCAGGTCATCACGCTCCACCTCGAAGCCCGACTGCCAGGCGATGGCCGTGAACAGCGCCGGCACCCAGGCGCTGTCCGCTTCCAGCGGCTGCCCGTCCTCGGCCAGATGCTCGCGCCAGCGGTTGAACTGCTGCAGCGCCAACTCATCGTCGCCCGGATTGATCAGGACCAGCAGGTTCCAGACCCGCGCCTCGAAGTCGTCTTCGTCGAAATCGTGGGCGTCTTCTTCGAAGTCGAAATAATCGCTGTTGTCGGGCATGGCGCGCACTCCTTGGGGCAGGCCGGCATTCTACGGTTTATCCTGTGCCGCTGAAGCCGGCCTTGGTGGCCGTCACTGTGAATGAAGCGATGAGCGATACCCCTCCCGACCACCTGGCGATCAACCCGGCCAGCCCCTTCCATGATGCCAAGGCGCTGGAGCGCGGCGTTGGCGTGCGTTTCAACGACATCGAGCGCGACAACGTCGAGGAATACTCGATCAGCGAAGGCTGGATCCGCGTCCAGGCCGGCAAGGCCCGCGACCGCCGCGGCAACCCGATGACCATGAAGGTCAATGGCAAGGTCGAGGCATACTTCCTGGACCAGAAGCCGGAATAAGCCGCTGTTGTAGAGCCGAGCCCGTGCTCGGCTGCTCTTCTTGCGCAAAGAGCAGCCGAGCACGGGCTCGGCTCTACATTCCAGGGTCAATCGCGCTTGCGCGATTCCAGCAGGTCCAGGTTGCGGATCAGCCGCCGCGAGATCTCGTCGGAGATCACCCCGCGCCGGGTCAGGCGGAACAGCTCCTCGCGCTCGGCGTTCAGGCCGGCACTGCGCAGCTGGCGGTAGCCCTGCTCCATCCGGTTCACCTTCTCCGGGTCCACGTCGGGGCCGTCGCTGTCCTTTTCCAGATGGCGCTGGTACAGCAGGCTGACCCGCGAGGCCGCGTCGTTGTACAGCTGCACGTTCTCGGTGTTCTGGTTCATCACCAGCTGCTGGCGCATGCGCTCCACCCCGGCCAGGGCGGCCTTGGAGGACAGCTTGCGGGCCAGGTCCTCTTCCTTGCGTTCGCCCGAATCGGCCGGCAGCTGCAGGCCTTTCAGCAGCTGCGGCAGCGCCACGCTGGCGCCGACCAGCGAGAACAGGATGACCGCCGCGGCCAGGAAGATCACCAGGTCACGCGCCGGGAAGGCGCTGCCATCAGGCAGGAACAGCGGCAGCGTCAGCACGCCGGCCAGGGTGATCGCACCGCGCACGCCGGCCACCGAGGTCGCCACCACGATGCGCCAGTTCGGCGCCTCGCCCCGCTCCAGGCCACGGCGGCGCGCGCGCAGCAGGTTCCAGCGCAGCGACAGCCACACCCACAGAAGGCGCAGCGCGATCAGCGCGGCATTGATGACCAGCACGTACACCAGCAGCCACCAGGCGCTCTGGTGGCCGGTCTCGTTCATGGTGGTGGTGGCGCGCTCGACGATGCCCGGCAGCTGCTCGCCCAGCAGCACGAACATGATGCCGTTGAAGCTGAACTGCAGCATGTTCCAGACGCCCGCACGCTGCACGCGCATGCTGCCCGACACGCGGCCGGTCAGCTCGACATAGCTCATCGCGATGCCGGCGGCGACCGCGGCGAGGATGCCCGAGGCGTGGATTTCTTCGGCCAGCAGATAGGCCGCGAAGGGGATCAGCAGGTTGACCAGCATCGCCGCGCCGGGCTCTTCGCCGAAGCGGCGCCACAGCCAACGCTGGAACGTGGACACGCCCAGGGTGACCGCCACACCCACCGCCAGGCCGGCCACGGCCACCCACAGGAAGGTCAGCGACGCGGTGGCCAGCGAGAAGCTGCCGGTCATCACCGCAGCCACAGCGAAGCGGAAGCAGACCAGGCCGGACGCATCATTGAGCAGCGATTCGCCTTCCAGGATGTGCATCAGGCGCTTGGGAATGGGCGCCTTGGCGGCGATCGCACCGACGGCCACCGGGTCGGTGGGCGAGACGATGGCGGCCAGCGCGAAGCACACCGCCAACGGCATCACCGGAATCATCCAGTGGATCAGCAGGCCGGCGCCGAGGACGGTGAACACCACCAGGCCGAACGCCAGTTCGAGGATCGCGCCTTTATCGCGGAACAGGCCCTGTTTGGGAATGCGCCAGCCATCAAGGAACAGCAGCGGCGGCAGGAACAGCAGAAAGAACACTTCCGGTTCCAGCGCATGGCCGCGGTTGAACACGCCGGCGATGACCGCGCCCAGCGCGATCTGCACCAGCGGCAGGGGCAACGAGAATGGCAGGACGCGAACCAGGTAACCGCTGGCGACAACGGCTACCAGCATCGCCAGGACGACTTCGATGGTGTGCATGGGGCTTGGACAGGAACTGCAGCGTCGGTATGGAAACGTAGCACACCCGTGTTCAGGCTTCGCGGAACGGGCGCCCGCCCCCGCTCCGGCCTGAATGCAGGTGTGCACAAGGCGCAACGCGCCGTTGTGTGTCGGCAATGCCACCAGACCACGCTGCGCAGTCGCCCTATCGTAAGGGCTCTCCACATCACTTCCTCCGTGAACCAACGCCATGCATCATCGACTTGCCGTCCTTGCCGCCCTCGCGCTTCTGCTGTCCGGCTGCGCCTCTACGCGTCTGCACGGTGACGCCACCCTGGTCCGGCTGACCCACGAAGAACCCAAGGGTTGTCAGTTCCTTGGTGATATCACCGGCAGCCAGGGCAACTTCCTCACTGGCAGCTACACGTCGAACAAGAACCTGGAGTCGGGCGCGCGCAATGACCTGAAGAATCAGGCGGCTGCACGCGGTGGCAACGTGATCTACCTGCTGACCAATCGCGCCGGCGTTACGGGCAGGCAAGGCGGCGGCCAGGCCCAGACCAACGTTACCCTCAGTGGCAACGTCTATCGTTGCCCCTGATCGGCGTGCGTGCTGCCGTCATCGTGGCGACAGCAAACGCTGCTGGATCCAGCCGCTGATGTCCCGCTGCATGTCCGCCGACAGCGTGTGGCCAACCGGGTAGCCACGCAGCTGGCGGGCCACGCCGAGCGCCTGCAGGCGCGCAGCCGCGGATTCGGCCAGCGTGTACGGCAGCTTGTCGTCGGCATGGCCGTGCACCAGCAGGCCGTCCAGCCCGGCATCGGCGATATCGGCCGGCACGTGCGGGGCGATCTCCGGCAGGATGCGCCCGCACAGCACGCCGAACGACTTCACCCGCTGCGGCTGGGTCAGGGCCACGCTGGCACTCATGATGCCGCCCTGGCTGAAGCCGGCCAGCACGGTCTGCCGCGCGTCCACGCCCAGCCGCTGCTGCTGCGCCGCCAGCCACTCGCCCAGCAGCAGGCGCGACTGTTCGGCCTGCGCCGGGTCGATGACCGGCCCCTGCGCGCCGAAGCGCACGGTGAACCAGCCGAACGCCTGCGGCCCGAACACCAGCGGCCCGCGCGGCAGCAGCACGTGCAGGCGCGGGTCGAGGGCTTGGGCCAGGCCGGCCAGCGACTGCTCGTTGCTGCCCACGCCATGCAGCAGTACCACCAGGCCCTGCGCGGTGCCCTGCGCCGGGCGCTCCAGCATCGGCAGCTCCGCGCTCATGCGGCCACCGCCGCAGCGCTGCCATCGAAGCGGTAGATATCCATCGCCAGCATGCCGGCGTCGATGCCCGCATCGATGCGCTGCGCACCGAAGCCGCCCTCGCCCGCCGCGCCCATCGCGAAGTACAGCGGCAGCAGGTGCTCATCGGTGGGATGCGCGCGCTCGGCAAACGGTGCCTGGCGGCGGTAGTCGAACAGCGCATCGCGGTCGTTGGCGGCCAGGCGCTGCTCCACCCATTCGATGAAGGGGCGCACGTACGGCGCTTCCTTGCCGTCCTGGTAATCGCGCCAGTCGTGCAGGTTGTGGGTGATGCTGCCCGAACCGATCAGCAGCACGCCCTGCTCGCGCAGCGGCGCCAGCGCGCGGCCCAGCGCGTACTGGTGCTGCGGGCCCAGCATCGGCTGGATCGATACCGGCACCACCGGAATGTCGGCCTGCGGGCGCAGCATGCGCAGCGGCACCCAGGCACCGTGGTCGAGGCCGCGCTTCGGGTCGATGGCCACCGGCAGGCCGGCGGCGGCGATGCGTCCGGCGACTTCTTCGGCCAGCGCCGGGTCGCCCGGGGCCGGGTACTGCAGTTCGAACAGCGCGCGCGGGAAACCACCGAAATCATGGATCGTCGGCGGCTGCGGGTGCGTGCCGACCAGCGGCTGGCGGGCGAGCCAGTGCGCCGAGGCGATGACGATCGCGCGCGGCGTCGGCAGGTCGCGGGCCAGCTCGGCCAGTCGCACGCCGACCTGGCCCGGATGCAGGGCGGTCATCGGCGAACCATGGGAGATGTACAGCGAAGGCAGGCGGGACATGGGAACCTCCAGGAATTCTTTCAGGGGGCGATCAGCGCGAACGCAGGGTCCAGCGGCCATCGCCCAGCAGGAACAGCACGACCAGGGCCACGGCCCACAACGCCGGGTATTCCCAGCCGCCGCCACTGTTGGCGAAGCTGAAACCGTTGGCGCCGTGCACGGTGACGATGGTGCCCAGCAGCAGCGGCACGCCGAGCAGGCCGATCCAGCGCGCATAGACGCCCAGCAGCAGGGCGGCGGCGATGCCGAGCTCGGCAACGATCGTGAAATACCCCAGTACACCGGGCAGGCCCAGCGACTGGAAATAGGCCGCGGTGCCGGCCGGGGTGAACACCAGCAGCTTGGTCAGGCCATGGGCCAGGAACAGGCCGCCCAGCGCCAGCCGCAGCAGGGTGCCGGCGTAGGGGGCGAGCGGTGACAGCGGACGGGACGTGGTAGACATGGCAGGCACCTCGGAAGGAGTGGGCACAGCTTATTGCGCTCACCAGAGCCGATAAATACGATGATCTGACCGTATTTGTTGCATAAGGCGGAATAATGGACACCCTGGACGCCATGCGTGTGTTCGTCGCGGTGGTTGAGCGCAACGGCTTCAGTGCCGCCGCGCAGGCGCTGGACATGTCCACGGCCGGGGTGACCCGGCAGGTCGCATCGCTGGAAAAACGCCTGTCCACCCGTCTGCTTCACCGCACCACGCGGCGGGTCAGCCCGACCAGCGCCGGCGCGGCCTACTACGCGCAGTGCGTGCGCCTGCTGGCCGAGTTCGACGCACTGGAAGCCAGCATCGGCGCGCAGGCGCTGGAGCCCTCGGGCACGCTGCGCATCAATGCACCAGTCAGCTGGGGCATCGCCCGCCTCGGCCCGCTGCTGGCCGGCTACCGCCAGCGCTACCCGCAGGTGGAACTGGACCTGGCCCTGTCCGACCGGCTGGTGGACATGGTCGAAGAAGGCTACGACGTGGCCATCCGCATCACCCGCGAACCGAGCCCGGCGCTGATCGCACGGCGGCTGGGCCAGGCCCGCATCACCCTGTGCGCTGCGCCGTCCTACCTGGCCGCGCGCGGCACGCCGCACACGCCGCAGGAGCTGGAACAGCACGACTGCCTCGGCTACAGCTACTGGGCCTCGGGCAACCAGTGGCCACTGCAGGGGCCAGGGGGCGAAACCCGGGTGACGGTGAACAGCATCCTGCAGGCCAACAACGGCGACGTGCTGCGCGAAGCGGCCATCGCCGGCATGGGCGTGATCCTGCAGCCGGATTTCCTGCTGGAGGACGCACTCGCCGATGGCCGCCTGGTGCGCGTGCTGCCGGAATGGGACGTGCCCACGATCGGCATCTTCGCCGTCTACACCAGCCGCAGCCACCTGGCACCGAAGGTGCGCAGCTTCATTGACTACCTGGTGGATGCGGGGGTGTGACGCCCGCGCTTCGCGCTCGCCGGGCATGGCCCGGCGCTACCCGGCGGGCAGCCATGCCCGGCGGATCTTCCCGCTCACACCACCACTTCATCCAGCGAATCGATGATCTTTTCCAGCGGCGCCGGCCGCCCCAGCAGGTAGCCCTGCACCTGGTCGCAGCCATGCGCGGCCAGCCAGTTCAGCTGGCCCGGTGTTTCCACGCCCTCGGCGATGATGGTCAACCCCATGCTGTGGCCCAGCGACAGCAGTGCGCGGCAGATCGAGGCGTTGCGCGGATTGGTTTCCACATCCGCCACGAAGCTGCGGTCGATCTTCAGGATGTCCAGCGGCAGGTGCTGCAGGTAGGACATGCTGGAATAGCCGGTGCCGAAATCATCCAGCGACACGCAGATGCCCTGCTCGTGCAGGCGCTGCATGGTCTGCATCGCCTGCGTCGGCTTGCGCATCAGGCTGCTCTCGGTCAGCTCCACGTGCAGTGCGCCGCGGGCCAGGCCGAACTCCTTCTGTGCGCGGGTGAACTCGGCCACCAGGTCACTGTTGAAGAACTGCACCGCCGACACGTTCACCGCGATCGACAGCTCGCCCCAGCCGGCATCCACCAGCCGCCGCTGCGCCTGTGCGGCGGCACGGATCACCCAGCGCCCCAGCGCCAGGATCAGCCCGGTGTCCTCGCAGAGCTGGATGAACTCGCTGGGCGGAATGAAACTGCCGTCGGCCTGCGGCCAGCGCAGCAGCGCCTCCAGCGCCGCCGGGCTGCCATCGCTGGCATGGCGGATCGGCTGGAAATACAGCTGGAATTCGTTGTCGATGGCGGCATGGATGCGCGCGGCCAGGCGCAGGCGGTCGGCCAGGCGGGTGGTCACCGCGGTATCGAACCAGGCCACCACGTTGCCTTCGGCGCGCGCGGCATGCGCAGCCTGCGCGGCCATGCCGATCACCTGCTCGGCACTGTGGCCATCGCCCACTGCATGCACGGCCACGCCGATGCGCGGCTCGAACTGGTGCAGCGAATCCTTGCCGCGCATCGGCGCCGAGACGATCTGCAGCAGGTCATCCAGCGCACGCTGCGCGGTGTGCTCGCCACCGATGGCCAGCACGAAGTCCTCGGCCGGCTGGAAGGCCAGCGTACCGAAGCGCGCACCCAACCCGCCCAGGCGCAGGGCCATCGACTGCAGCACCGCATCGCCGATCTCGCGGCCCAGCGTATCGGCCACCAGCTGCAGGCCGCGCAGCTGCACGTAGGCGATGGTGTAGGCGCCTTCCTGTGCGTCCAGCTGCTCGGTCAGCGCGCGCACGGTCAGCAGGCCCGTATCCGGGTTGTGCCGCGCGCGGTAGGCCAGGTCGCGCTCGTAGGCCAAGCGCTCGCTGACATCCTCGGCCAGCACCAGGCAGGCGGCGCGGCCATCGAAATCCAGCATGGACAGGTGCGCACGCACCTCGAACTCGCTGCCATCGCGGCGCCGGTGCATGCGTACCGTCGACTCCGGCAGCCCATCCACGCGTGCCCGTGCAATGGCCCCCATCACCTCGTCCCAGCCGCCACGCGGACGGATGTCGAGGATGCTCATCTGCAGGAATTCTTCGCGGCTGTAGCCGTACTGCTCGACGGCCGCCTGGTTGACTTCAAGGAAACGCAGGCTGCTCGGATCGAACACCCAGAACGGTGCCGGATTGCGGTCGAACAGCAGGCGGAAGCGGCGCTCTGCACGACTCATCTGTTCGCGCGCACGGTAGCGCTCGGTCTGGTCGGTCAGCGCGCCGATCATGCGGCGCTGGCGGTCGGCCACTTCCACCCGCTGGCCGCGCGCGGCCACCCAGCGCACCTGGCCACCGGGCAGCACCAGGCGGAATTCTTCGTCCAGCACTTCATCGCCGGCAAACGCCTGGTTGAAGGCGCGCTGCAGGCGTTCGCTGTCCTCGTGGTGCACGCGGTTGAAGAACTCGGCCACCGGCATCGCATTGGTGTGCAGGCCGAAGATCTCGCGGGCCAACGGCGACCAATGCAGCTGTGCCGCATCCTCATCCACGTGCCAAGTGCAGACCCGGCCGGCCTGGTGGGCCAGGCCCAGCTCGGCGTGGCCGGTGCGCAGTTCCTCGGCCATCGACTGATGGCTGCGGGTACTGCGCCGCACCGCGTACAACAGCACCAGCAGCACGCCGGCGTAGGCCAGCAGGATGGCAACGGCGGCCTGCAGGTACGGCCACCATGGCGCCAGCACGTCCTGGTCGGCCAGGCCCACCTGCACCGCCAGCGGGCTGCGTTCCAGCGTGCTGATGGTGGAAATGCGCGGAATGCCATCCACCGCACCGGGGATGCTGCCCAGTTCGACCACCGCAGCGCGGCCCAGCAGCTCACGACCCGGCAAGCGGTAGCGGCGCCCGACCGTCGCCTGCGGGTCGGGAACGCGGGCCAGCATGGCGCCATCACGGTCACTGATCGACACCAGCCCGTGGTTGCCGACGTCCAGGCCACTGACAATGCGCTGCAACTCCTCGCAGCGCAGGCGCGCCAGCAACCAGCGGTCGCCCGCCATCGGCAGCGCCAGGGGCACCACCCAGCGGCCATCGATGGCCTGCTGCGGCGGGCCGAGGTACAGCGCGCTGCCCTGCCCACGTCGTTGCGGGTCGCTCCACAGCGGCAGCTTCAGATCACCCTTGCCGGCGGTCAATGCGCGTCCATAGGCATCCAGTACGACGATGCTGTCCAGTTCCGCATGGCGGCCGAGCACCCCGCTGATGGCCGCATCCAGCAGCGCCGGGGCCTGCGCCGGCACGCTGCGGAACAGTTCGGCGGCATCGGCGGCGATCCCGCTCATGGCCCGCTCCAGGTTGCGCAGTTCCATCGCCAGCAGCCGCTCGGTGCCCACTGCCATGGCACGGCTCTGCCGTTGCGCAGCTTCCAGCCGGCGCTGGTAATCGTTGGCCAGCATCACCGCCAGCACCACGGCCAGTAGCACGCCCACGGCAATGCCGCCCCAGGTGATGGCGCGCAACGGCCGGGCCAGCGCGTGCCTCAGCGCTGGCATCGATCAATGTTCCCTGTGCAGACGACTGGCTTCATGCGCGAACGATTCCTCCACATCCCCGATCAGAGCGGCCGCGGATCGGCATTCTTGACGCCTGGGTCTGTCCGGTGCGCCACCTTCCCCATGGCTGCACCGGTATCTAGCCTGCAGCATGCACCACGTCGATGACGGCGTGAAGATCGTCGGCGCGTGTTCAGCCAGATCGCGCACAGCGCGGCCCCCGTGGCGGAGCGTCCAGCACACGCGCAGGGGATTAGACTTGGGGTTTTCCCGCTGCAAGAGAAGTCCATGTCCAAGCTGCGCCGTCCCACCCTGGCGCTGGCCATCGTCGCCAGCCTGTCCCTGGCCGCCTGCGACCGCCCGGCCGAACCGGCCGCCGGCACCGCCGCGCCGGCCGATGCCACCCCTGCCCCGGCCAAGCCGATGCTGGGCAGCTTCGGCTTCGATGCCAGCGGCATGGACCGCAGCATCGCCGCCGGCGACGACTTCTTCGGCTTCGCCAACGGCACCTGGGTGAAGAACACCGAGATCCCGGCCGACCGTTCGCGCTTTGGCAGCTTCAACGTCATCGCCGAAAAGACCCAGGCCGATACCCGCGCGATCCTCGAAGGCGCGGCCGGCAATGCGCAGGCCAGCGGCGATGACAAGCTGATCGGCGACTATTACGCCGCGTTCATGGACGAGGCCGGCATCGAGAAGCGCGGTCTGGCCCCGGTACAGCCGCAGCTGGCCGCGATCGGCGGCATCGCCGACAAGGCGGGCCTGGCACGTGCGCTGGGCGGCGACATGCGCGCCGACGTCGACCTGCTCAACGCCACCAACTTCTACACCGACCGCCTGTTCGGCCTGTGGGTGTCGGTGGACATGCTGCAGCCGGACCGCAACGCGCCGTACCTGGTGCAGGGCGGCCTGGGCATGCCCGACCGCGATTTCTACCTGGGTGATGGCCGCATGGCCGAGCTGCGCAAGCAGTACCAGGCCTACATCGCGCAGGTGCTGCAGCTGGCCGGCGTGGCCGACCCGGCGGGCAAGGCGCAGCGCATCCTCGCGCTGGAAACCAAGATCGCCCAGGCCCACGCCAGCCAGGAAGAAACCAACAACGTGACCCTGGGTGCCAACCCGTGGACGCAGGCGGACTTCAACGCCAAGGCGCCGGGCATGGACTGGGCGGCGTTCCTGGACGCCGCCAAGCTGGGCCAGCAGCAGGACTTCATCGTGTGGCAGCCGAAGGCCGTCGCCGGCCTGTCCAGGCTGGTGGCTACCGAGCCGCTGGACGTGTGGAAGGACTACATGACCTTCCACGCCCTGGACCGCGCCGCGGCCTACCTGCCGAAGACGTTCGCCGACGCCCGCTTCGCCTTCCACGGCACCGCGCTGAGCGGCACCCCGCAGCAGAGCGACCGCTGGAAGCGTGCGGTGGACGATGCCAACCATGCCGTGGGTGAGGCCATCGGCAAGCGCTACGTGGAAAAACACTTCGACGCCAAGACCAAGGAACGCGCGGACGAGATGGCGAAGAACATCATCGCCGCCTTCGCCAAGCGCATCGACGCACTGGCCTGGATGTCACCGCAGACCAAGGCACACGCCAAGGCCAAGGTCGCCGGCCTGACCGTGGGCATGGGCTACCCGGACACCTGGCGCGACTACACAGGCCTGGAGATCCGCCGTGACGATCCGCTGGGCAATGCGCAGCGTGCGGAGCAGTTCGAGTACGCGCGCAACGTGGCCAAGCTGGGCAAGCCGGTCGACCACGACGAGTGGGCGATGCTGCCGCAGACCATCAACGCGATGAACGTGCCGCTGGAAAACCGCCTGGTGTTCCCGGCCGCGATCCTGCAGCCGCCGTTCTTCGACGGCGCCGCCGACGACGCGGTGAACTACGGTGCGATCGGCGCGGTGATCGGCCACGAGATCAGCCACGGCTTCGACAATGCCGGCGCGCTGTTCGATGAAACCGGCAAGCTGCACAACTGGTGGACGGCCGAGGACCTCAAGCAGTTCAACGCGGCCGGCGATGCACTGGCTGCGCAGTTCAGCAGTTACGAGCCGTTCCCCGGCGTGCACGTCAACGGCAAGCTGACCCTGGGCGAGAACATCGCCGACGTGGCCGGCCTGGGCACCGCCTACGACGCCTACCAGCTGTCGCTGCAGGGCAAGCCGGGCCAGACCCTGGAAGGCTTCACGCCGGACCAGCGCTTCTTCCTCGGCTTTGCCCAGGCTTGGCGCAGCAAGAGCCGCGAGCAGGCACTGCGCAACGGCCTGCTGACCGACGTGCACGCACCGGGCCAGTACCGTGCACTGACCGTGCGCAACATCGACGCCTGGTACCCGGCGTTTGAAGTGAAGGAAGGCCAGAAGCTGTACCTGGCCCCGGACAAGCGGGTCAAGGTGTGGTGATGTGATGCGAACGGGCGCCGAGAGGCGCCCGTTTTTTTGGGGCGGATGCTGCGGCGTAGCCTGCTCCGGTAGAGGCCAACCTTGGTTGGCGCTTTCCGCCATCCACGCATGGCGTGGATCTACTGCTGCGCGGCATGGATCCGTAGAACCACGCCATGCGTGCGCGATGGATCAACCCACCGCCGGCCACTCGCGCAACACGTCCACCGGCACACCCACGCGTGCGCACGCGCGCGTGGCCAGGCCATCGGGCAACGCGCGGCGGAACAACGGTGCCATGCCCTGCATCAGCTTGGCCGACGCGGCTGCCTGCGTGCGCTGGCCGGCACTGCGTTCCAGCATCGCCTCGGCCCAGTCGGGCAGCAGCGCGGCACCGGCGCCGAGGAACACCGCGCGCGACAGGCCCGGGATCGGCACCGGCAGGTTGACCGCCGACAACACCTCCAGCACCTCGCGCGACCGTGCATCGGCCAGCAGCTCCGGCTGCCGCGCGCAGAAATAGGCGGCCACCTCCGCTTCGCTGCGCGGCACATCCACCGCGCCCAGCGCTTCGGCCACGCAGCGGTACTCGTCGTAGTAGCGGTCGGCAATCTTCACCGGCACCTCGCGCCCGTAGCGGCGATAACCCTGCAGGAAACCGAACGCCTCGGTCACGTGCACCCACGTCAGCAGCTGCGGGTCGTCAGCCGCGTAGTCTTCGCCCTGCGCGGTGCGGCCGCGGATCTGCGCATGGATGCGGCGCACCTTGGCCACAAGTTTTTCCACCTCACCAGCAGGCGCGTAGCTGGTGCCGGCGACGAACGCGGTGGTCCGGCGCAGGCGGCCGACCAGGTCCTGGCGGAAGTTGGAGTGGTCGTACACGCCGGCCAGCGCGCGCGGGTGCAGGGTCTGCAGCATCAGCGCACACAGGCCGCCGGCCAGCATCGAGGGCAGCTCGGCGTGCATGCGCCAGGTCACGCTGTCCGGCCCGAACCAGCCGGGGTCGCCCAGCGGCTGGTCATAATCGATGCCGCTCTGGCCGCGCGGGAAGGCATCGAGCACCCAGCGCCGGATCGGCGCGGTGACGGGGCGGGAAAGGCGGTGCAGCAGCGGCGGCATCTTCGGTCCAGGCGGTGGCGGAATCGGCCGCGGTCTGCGCGGTCAGCCTCGATTCTGGGCGATACGGGCCGATGCAGCGAGCCCGTCGGCTCAGCCACGGCTCCATGTGCAGCCGCAGCACATTTCACCCTGCGACATCTTGACGCAGGCTACCGGCGCGATGCTGCGCCGCATCAACCTTCACCCATTCAGACAAAACCCTTACCGCGCTAGGCATTCCACCCATTGCACGGCCCGCTGGAAGTGCTAGAACTGAACCCGCCACACCGTCCAATGCTGATCGACGCACGTTCCACAAGGGAGCCAGCCATGATTGCTTTGTTCAAGGGTTTGGGACTACTGCTTCGCGACAACGAGCTCTACCACAGCCCGTTCGACAAACAGGTCGCGCACTGGCGCAACCTCAGCGAGCAGCAGATCCGCGAAGAAGTAGCGGTGTTGGCGCAGGCCAAGTGCCAATGGCTGATCGCCTCGATCATCGGCTGGCAGGCGGCATCCCTGCTCATCCTCGGCCTGATCGCCAACTACCTCTGGCGCGACGATTACCACATCACCTTTACCCGCGTGGTCGTGGTGTTCGGCTCGTGGGTGTCGATCCTGTTCGTGATCTGGTTCATGGCCAACATGTTCGACCAGCAGGCCGGTTTCGAGCGCTGGATGAAGGCATTCAACAGCCGCGCCCGCATCACTTCCAAGGCCGACAGCGTCGAGTGCGTGGCCGAAGCGCTGGACCTGGCCGAGCACTACCCGGAAGTGCTGGACTACAAGCAGGCCGTCACCACCCGGCGCGAGCTGCGCCACGAGGACATCCGCATCATGACCGAGATCGGGCGCATGCGGCAGCACTCGGAACTGGTCGGCCGGCTCAACCATGTCGGCGAAACCGAACACCACCACGATCTGACCCTGCAGCCGGCCTACTGAGGCTGGCCAACAGGTCCAGGGAAGCGGGGGGAGCCACAATGCCACCGTGCACTGTCACGGTGGCATTGTTCTTTCTACATGCCGCGGAACAGGCTCATGAACGGCTGGCTGACCACCAGCGTTTCCGGCCGCTGGCGCAGGCGCAGCACGCCGCGGCCGGTGTCATCGCGGCTGACCGCCGCCACCGCCTTCATGTTGACGATGGTCGAGCGATGCACCTGGCGGAAGTGCTGCGGGTCGAGCACCTCCAGCAGTTCGCGCAGCGGCGTGCGCAGCAGGCTTTCGCCGGCGCTGGTGACCACGGTCGTGTACTTGTTGTCGGCGCGGAAATAGACCACGTCCTCCAGCATGATCAGCTGGGTGTCGCGGCCGTTGCTGGCGGTGATCCAGGCCAGTGGCGGGCGGTCACCCGCGCCCTGTGACGGACCCAGGCGCTGCAGCAGGCGTTCCAGCACCGCATCGTCCTGGCGCGTGTTGGGCAGCCGCGAAAGGATGCGCTCGCGGGTGGCCAGCAGACGCTCGTCGCTGACCGGCTTCAGCAGGTAGTCCATCGCGCCCTGCTCGAACGCATCGATGGCGTACTGGTCGTAGGCGGTGACGAACACCACCTGCGTGCGCGGGCTCAGTTCGGACAGCGCGCGCGCCACTTCGATGCCGCTTATGCCGGGCATGCGGATATCCAGGAAGGCGATGTCCGGCTGCTTTTCGGCCAGCTGTTCCAGCGCGCTGGCACCATCTTCGCATTCGGCCACCAGCTTCAGTTCCGGCCACAACCGGCCCAGCTGTTCCACCAGCGACTGCCGCAGCAGTTCCTCGTCCTCGGCGATCAGGGCTTCAAGCGGCATGGCTGCGTTCCTTGGCCGGCTGCGGCAGGGTCATGGTAGCGGCGACGCCGCTGGGGAAATTGGCGACGATGGCCACGCCGGCCTGCTCGCCGCAGGTCAGGCGCAGGCGCTCGCGCAGGTTCTTCAGGCCGATGCCGGTGCCGCTGGTGCCCTGGCCGAAGCCCAGGCCGTCGTCGGCCACGGTCACCGTCACGTGGTCATCGAACGCACGCGCCAGGATCCAGATCGTGCCGCCGCCGGGCTTGGGTTCCAGGCCATGCTTGATCGCGTTTTCCACCAGCGTCTGCAGGGCCATCGCGGGCATGTGCACGCCGTGCAGCTCGTTGGGCACCTGCACTTCCACTGCCAGCCGCGCGCCCATGCGGATGCGCAGGATTTCCAGGTAGGCGCGGGTGCGCTCCAGTTCCACGCCCAGCGTGGACACCGATTCGTCCACCTGCGGCAGCGAACTGCGCAGGTATTGGATGAGGTGGCCGAGCATCTGTTCGGCGCGGCCGGGATCGGTGCGGGTGAGCACCTGTGCGTTGGCCAGGGTGTTGTAGAGGAAGTGTGGTTCCACCTGCGCGTGCAGCAGGTTCAGGCGGGCCACCGACAGTTCCTTTTCCACCTGGGTCTGCTCGGCCGCGGCCTGCTCGTCGCGGCGCTGGTCGGCCACGCGTCGGGTGATCGCACGGGTGACGGCCTCGGCGTTTTCGAAATTGCTGCCTTCATCCAGCGCCAGCAGGTCGGCCCACCAGCCGGCATCGGGCTCGAACAGCAGGGTGACGGTGCTGGTGCCCTGCCCCGGGGTGACCGTGGCCTGCACGCTGTTGCGCTTGATGGCCAGCCGCGCCGGCAGGTTCCAGCGCGAGGGCTGGCGGCCATTCCAGGGATCGACGCGGCGCACATAGGCGCGCACCTGCAGGCTGCCGGCAGCGCTTTCCACGTCTTCCACCCGCGGCAGTTCGGCCACGGCGGCCTCGACCAGGGCGAAGGCCGGGCCGGCATCCAGTGGCACTTCAATCTGGCGGCGCTGATGGCCGGACAGGGTGCTGCCATCAAGGCGACCGGCGATCAGCCACACCCGGCGCACATGGGTGATGGCACTGCCCAGCGCGCTGATCATCAGGAACATCGCCAACAGGCCGAAGATCCACCCCGGGCCGTCGTTCATGCCGCTGAAGATACCGCTCCAGACCATGCCGGCCACCAGCAGTGCCACGGCCCAGGCCAACAGGTGACGGAGAATGAGAGTGAGGCTGGCGATCACGGCAGCGCCTTGGAGGAAGGGGGTGAGCCGAGCATAGGTCGGCCCACCGGGCAAACAAGCGGCCTGCGACGAAGCCCCGGAAACCGGGGATGGAAGCTGTTACGGGAACGCCGGGCATGGCCCGGCGCTACCGGTGCTTCTTAGTTGCGCTGTGCGGCGCTGCTGTCACGCACGGCGCGGAACGACTCGTCGGTGCTCCAGTTCGGCCAGCTGCGCGAGTTGGCCAGCTGGTTGCCCAGCGTGTAAAGCACTTCCAGGTCGCGGGCGGCACCGGCAAACACCCAGTCCGGCTGCCATTCGTCGCCCTGCTGGTGGTAGCGCTTGGCGGTGTAATCCTCCGAGGCCTTCTTGCCGGCGGCAACGCCACCCTCCACCCAGTCCTGGCCGGCCGACCAGGACAGCGCCGGCACGCCGCGCTTGGCGAACGAGAAGTGATCGGAGCGGAAGAACAGGCCCGCTTCCGGCTTCGGGTCCGGGGTGTAGCGGATGTCCCAGCCCTTGGCGACGTCCTTCAGCTGGTCCAGCAGTTCGAAGCGCGCGGTGCCGTAGATGCCGAAGTCACGCGACGGACCGAACGGCGACATGCCGTCCATGTTGATCGCCGCCACCGTGGTTTCCAGCGGGTACAGCGGGTGGGTGGCGTAGTACTCCGAACCCAGCAGGCCCTTTTCCTCGGCGGTGACCGCCAGGAACAGCAGCGAGCGCTGCGGACGCTGGCCCTTGGCGAAGCCGCGGGCCAGTTCGATCAGCGAGGCGGTGCCGCTGGCATTGTCCAGCGCGCCGTTGAAGATGCGGTCGCCGCGCGCGTCCGGCTCGCCCACGCCGATGTGGTCCCAGTGCGCGCTGTAGATGATGGTCTCGTCCGGGTGGCTGCTGCCTTCCAGGCGTGCGGCCACGTTGTGCGAGGTGATCACTTCGGTCTTTACCGCGTACTTCGCATCCAGGCTGGCGCCGGTCAGCGGCACCGGGGTGAAGTCGCGCTGCTGCGCCTTCTTCTTCAGCGCCTCGAAATCCTGCCCGGCGGCGCGGAACAGCTCGACGGCGAGGTCGCGCTGGATCCAGCCTTCCAGCAGCGGGTGGGTCTCGGCGGGGTTGTCACGCACCACGTCGAACATGGTGTTGGTGTTGGAGCCGGCCACGGTGGCCCAGCCGTACGAGGCCGGTGCGGTCTCGTGCACGATCAGCACGCCGAGCGCGCCCTGGCGTGCGCCTTCTTCATACTTGTACGGCCAGCGCCCGTACCAGGTCATGCCCTTGCCGTCGAAGTCGCCCTTGCCGGTTTCGAAATCGGGGTCGTTGATCAGCACGACGGCGATCTTGCCCTTCAGGTCGACGCCCTTGAAGTCGTCCCAGTTGCGCTCCGGCGCTTTCACGCCATAGCCGAGGAAGACCAGCGGGGCCTTGCTGATGTCGACGGTGGTGGCGCCATTCATGGCGGCGCGCACGGCGATCTGCTTGCCCTGGTCGAGGGTGAGGGTCTTGCCGCCCTGATGCAGGGCCAGCTGCGGGGTACCGACGATGTCGCCCTTGCGCAGCGGCACGGCCTGGGTCCACAGGCGCTTGCCATCCTGCAGGTCACCACCCGGCTGCAGGCCGGCGGCGGCAAACTGCTTGCTGAGGTAGGCAATGGTCTTTTCTTCGCCGGCAGTGGCCGGTGAGCGGCCCTCGTAGGCGTCGGAGGCCAGTTCCTTGACGTCGGCGGAGATCCGCGCGCCATCGAATTTCGGCGTGGCGGCCATCAGTGCGCTCGACACCGACAGGGCCAGGATGCCCAGTACTGCTCGTTTCATTGCTCTCTCCAGCAGGAAAATCCTTCCGGAGTGTAATGGGATTCGGCAGGGCTGCGCCCTGCACCTGCGGTAGTGCTGGCCGCTGGCCGGCAACTTCAAAAGCAAAAGCCCGCATTCCGTGGGATGGCGGGGTGGGTCCGGTTGCGGGGGACGCCGTGAATCCGCCCGTGGAGGCTTTGGCGCGCCATCCATGGCGCTTACACCCCCGCAACCGGACCCGCACCGCCTTCGACAGATTCCCTGCGGCTGCCGCTGGGTGCCGACCGTTGGTCGGCACTCAACACGAATGCGTCATGAAAAGGGCCCTGACCCCAATCGATGAGCACGGGCCAGCAGCACCGACCGCTCGCGGGCATTGCCGGTGAGCGCGGCCGCCTCGCAGAAGGCGGTGGCGGCATCCTCACGCCGACCCAGCTGCAGCAGCAGCTCGCCCCGTACCACCTGCAACGGGGCATAGCTCTGCAACCGCGCATCGACCAGCAACGGCTGCAACAACCCCCAGGCCGCGAACGCGCCGTCACTGCGCGACACCGCCACCACCCGGTTCAGGGCCACCACCGGCGAGGGCATCACCTGTAGCAGCTGCGCATACAGCGCGGCGATGCGTGCCCAGTCGGTGTCTTCGGCACGGCGCGCGGTGGCATGGCAGGCTGCGATACGTGCCTGCAGGACGTAGGCATCCTTGCCGCCGCCGGCATCCAGCGCACGCTGCAGCGCTTGTTGCCCGCGTTCAATCTGCAGCCAGTCCCAGCGCGCGCGGTTCTGCACGTCCAGCAATACCGGCTGGCCCTGCGCATCAACGCGCGCCGCCGCGCGCGAGGCCTGCAGTTCCATCAGCGCCAGCAGGCCAAGCACCGGCGGCGCGGGCAGCCGATGGGCGAGGATGCGGGCCAGCCGCAACGCTTCCTCGCACAAGGCCGGCCGCATCCAGTCATCGCCGGCACTGGCCGCATAGCCCTCGTTGAAGACCAGGTAGATCGCTTCCAGCACCGAGGCCAGCCGCTCGGGCAGCGCCTCGGCACGCGGTACCTCGTAGGGCACCTGCTTCTGCACCAGGGTGCGCTTGGCGCGCACGATGCGCTGGGCGATGGTCGGCTCCGGCTGCAGGAAGGCACGGGCGATCTCGGTGGTGGTCAGACCGCCCAGCAGGCGCAGGGTCAGCGCCACCCGTGCATCGGCCGGCAGCACCGGATGGCAGGCTACGAACATCAGCCGCAGCAGATCATCGCCGAGGTCGTCTTCCAGTGCCTGGCTGTCATCGGGTGCGGGCAGCGCCACCGGGTGCAGTTCCTCGCCCCATTGCGCATGCTGCTGCGCCACGCGCTGGTGCTGGCGCAGCACATCGATGGCACGGTTGCGCGCGGTGGTCATCAGCCAGGCTCCGGGGTTGTCCGGGATGCCCTGCGCCGGCCAGCGCTCCAGCGCGGCCAGCCAGGTGTCCTGGGCCAGCTCCTCGGCGCGGCCGACATCACCGCCGAGCAGCCGCGCCAGGCGCGCGATCAACACCGGCGATTCCATCCGCCAGAGGCTCTGCAGTCGCTGGCTCAGGGCGGGCTCGGTCATGCGCCGATCACAGCACGCAGGCCGTGCCCGCACAAGCGCCAGCAAACGGCGTCGGCCATCAGCCCGGCTCGCCATCCATATACGCGATTTCCCACAGGTGGCCATCCAGGTCCTGGAAGCCGCGCTGGTACATGAAGCCGTAGTCACGGGCCGGTTGCGGTTCGCTGCCACCTGCGGCCACCGCCTTGTCCACCATCACGTCCACCGCCTTGCGGCTGGCCGCGGAAAGGCAGGTGATCACCTCGGTCTCCGCGTGCGCATCGGCAATGTTCTTGTTGGTGAACTGCTGGAAGAACGGCTTGACCAGCAGCATCACGAAGATGCTCTCGCTGATGACCATGCAGGCGGCATCTTCATTGGTGTAGGCCGGATTGAAGCTGTAGCCCAGCGCGCTGAAGAAGTCCTTGGACTGTTGCAGGTCCTGCACGGGCAGGTTGACGAAGATCATCTGCGGTTGCGGTGCGCTCATCGTTGCGTTTCCTGTGTGTGATGCGAGGTGGGTGTTGGAGCCGGATCAGGGCTGCTTCATGCAGTTGACCATCCACGGCTTGCCGAAGCGGTCGATCAACATGCCCCAGCGATGCGCCCAGAACGTTTCGGCGATCGGCATCTGCACCTGGCCGCCTTCGGCCAGCGCGGCGAACACGCGCTCGGCTTCCTCGATGCTGTCGACGTCGACATTGATGGTGGTCGAGCCGCCCTCGCCCCCGCCCGGGCCATCGGCGGCCATCAGGATCGCGCCGTCGATCTCCAGCTGGCTGTGCGCCACGTGGTCGAGGGTTTCGGCAGGCATCTCATTGCAGCCCGGCGAACCATCGGACGGCGGCATGTCGCGGTACTTCATCTCCGAGGTGACCTGGCCACCGAGGGCCTTGGCATAGAAGACCATCGCATCGTGGGCTTGGCCGCTGAAGCCAAGGAAGGGAATCAGTTTCATGGCAATGCTCCGTTGGGTGGTCGCGCCGGGGCGTACCGGCGGATGTGACAGGGAAGATCGATCAGTTTTCCAGCTGTTCCCGCAGACGCTGTTCCTGCTGCTGTAATTCGGGGGTGAAGGCTTCACCGAAATCCTCGGCGGTGATCAGCTGACGCAGCTCGAGGGTGCCGCCAGCGCCGAACGGGGCACGGCTGGCCCATTCGATGGCCTCGTCCAGCGAGCGCACGTTCCACAACCAGAAGCCGGCGATCTGCTCGCTGGGCGGGCCGAAGGGGCCGGCCTGGACCTGCGAGGCGGCGGCACCAAAATGAATGCGGCGGCCACGGGCGGTGGCGTGCAGGCCTTCACCGGCGAGCATGATGCCGGCGGCGACGAGTTGTTCGTTGTAGGCGCCCATTTCGGCCAGTTCCGCTTCGCTGGGCAGGCGGCCGGCTTCGGAATCGGCGTTGGCTTTGACGATCACCATGACTTTCATGTCGGTCTCCCGTGGGCGGCGTTCTGCGCGCCCTTCATGGGTACGACGAACCGGGGGATAGGGAATCGACAGGTCGGTTGTTTTTTTTTTCTGCGCGGAAGGCGCGCCTGCGGCGGGGGATCGGCGAACGGCGGAGCCCCTCCGTGGTGGGGTCTGGGTTGCTCGATTACCGGGGTTGGCCGGGAGGGTAGACGGGTCGGGGGACGCCGTGAACCCATCCTTGGGGGCTTGGCCGCGGCATCCATGCCGCGGACACCCCCGCCCCGCCTACCCACCCGGCCTCTGACAGTTTCCCGCGGCCTCCACCACGGAAGATCAAGAGAAGAAGGCAAAAGCAAAAGCAAAAGCAAAAGCGGTGCGCTGGCGGGCTCGGCTGTGCGAGCGAAGCGACCCGCTTTTGTTCTTTTCTCTTGATTTTTCAGGGTGGCGCGCGGGAACGTGTCCGTGGCCGGGAGGGTGGGTTGGCTGGGGGCGTGAGCCGCATGGATGCGGCGACCGAGCTTACATGGACGTACTTGCAGCGTCCCCCAGCCAACCCACCCTCCCGGCCAACCCTCACTCCCCGGGCTTTCAGCCCCCACCACGGAGGGGCTCCGCCGTTCACCGATCCCCCGCCGCAGGCGGCCTTTCGCGCTGCAGCATGCCCGCAACCCAACCTGCGCCATCATGAAACCCCGCCCCGCCAGGACCGTACCATGCAGCAGTACCTGCTCCTCATCTACATCGAACCCGCCCTGCTGCAGGCCCTGCCCAGCGACGAGTTCAATGCACTGATGCGCGACTGCCTCGCCCACGCCGATCAGCTGCAGGCCGAAGGCACCCTGCTGGCCGCACAGAAACTGCAGCCGGTCGACACCGCCCAGACCCTGCGCGTGCGCGATGGCCACAGCCGCGTGCTCGACGGCCCCTTCGCCGAAACCCGCGAACTGCTGGCCGGCTTCAACCTCATCCGCGCACGCGACCGCGACGAGGCCATGCGCATCGCCTGCGAATTCCCCTGGGCACGCTTTGGCAGCATCGAAGTGCGACCGCTGGAAGACATGGACGCCGAGCGCGAACGTTGCGGCGCGCCGGCCGCGGCTATGGCAGCAGCCGCACCCTGATATCGCGCTTGCCGATGCCTTCGTTGCCGCTGTAGTCGCGTGCACTGCCGCGGATGATGTATTCGCCCGGCGGCAGCGCCGCCGGCTGCCAACGACCGGTTTCCATCAGGCCATCGCGCACGGTGTTGGTCGCCAGGTAGCGGAAGCGGGTCACCGCGCTGCCATGCACGGTGATGCCGCTGTCCGGTGCATAGGCCACCTTCACCGCCTGCTTCTGCGGCGGCATGCGGTTGAACACGATGTTCCAGCGCGGCTGCTCGTAGCCCTGCAGCGGTTGCCCGGCCGCGTCGAGGATCTGGTAGCCCACCTGGTACGGCCCCAACCGGCGGCGCGGCAGGTTGTTGTCCACCTGGTCCCACGCCTCCACCACGATCTGCACGCCACGCCCCTGCCTGGCCAGCATCACCACGCCGTCGCTGCCCGCAGCCAGCGGCTGGTCGTTGTCATCCAGCAGGCCGACATCGGTGATGCGCGGTGCGAAGTGGTCGGCGTAGCCGGTGAAGCCCAGCGCCACCGCATTGGTCTCGAAACCGCTGGTGCCCACCTGCAGGTGCACGTGCGCCTGGCTGTTGATGCTGCCCAGACGGTCGCCAACGTGGATGCGCGTACCACGCCGCACGCGGATGCGCTCCAGCTTGCCGTCCTCGCCGTACAGCGGCTGCCAGCGTGCATCGAACGGCTCGCCGGCGGGAGTGCGGCCCACCCGCATGTGGATGTAGTTCAGGCGCCCCACCGCCAGCCCTTCGGCCTGGCCACCCAGGCTCCACGCCGCGATCGGGCTGCTGATCTTGCCGTCGGCGATGGCCAGCACGGTCTGCCCCACGTCGCCGCGCACGTCGAAGCCGCCGTGCAGGTGGTGGCGGCTCTCGCCGGTGAAGGTGCCGCGCACTTCGCCCAGCGTGCCGACCACTTCATGCCAGCCCTGCTGCGGTGCCAGCGGCCAGCGCCCGCCGGTATCGGGCAGCGCGGCGTCCGCGGCGGGCCCGACCAGCGCCGGTGCAGGCAGCGCGCCCACTGCCAACGGTCGCACGCGGTGCACGCGGTAAGCGGCGGCGTCGGCCACCAGCAGGCTGCCGTCGTCCTCCACAGCCAAGCCGCTGGGTCGGGCAAGGCGCGGCAACCGATCGTTGCCGAGCAGTGTGATCTGGTGGCCCTGCGGGGTTACCTGCACGATGCGCCCGCCAAAGTCGCCCACGTACAGCACGCCGTCGTGGGTCGTGGCCAGCGACAGCGGCCCGTTGATGACGCCATCGTTGCCGACCACGGTGCTCACCGTGCCGTCGGCACCGACACGGCGCACCGCGTTGTTGAAGAAGTCGGCCACCAGCAGCGCACCGTGCGCGTCGAAGGCCAGTGCCACTGGTGTATCGAAGCGGGCCTCGCCACCCACTGCATCGGCGAAGCCCGGGCGATCGCCACCGGCTAGCGTGCGCACGTTGCCATCGGTGCCGATCACCCGGATGCGGTCGTTCCAGGTATCGGCCACGAACACCTGGCCCTGCGCGTCCACGGCAATGCCCATCGGGCCGTCAAAGCGCGACTGTGCGGCCGGGCCATCGGCATAGCCCTGCGTGCCACCGGCCACGGTGGTCACCTGGCCATCGGTGCCGATGCGGCGGATCGCGTGGTTGCCGGTGTCGGCCACGTACAGGTTGCCCTGCGCATCGGCGGCGATGCCCGACGGCGTATTGAAGCGCGCCTGCAGGCCCGGACTATCGGCCAGGCCTTCGCCCTGCCCGGCCACCGTTTCAACGCGTCCATCGGGAAGCCGGCGGCGGATGCGGTTGTTGTCACCGGCATCGGTGAAATACACGCTGCCATCGGCGGTGCGCAGCAGCGCATAGGGCTCGGCGAAGCGCGCCTGGGCCGAGGTGCCGTCGCGGTCACCGGGGTGGCCATCACCGGCCAGCGGCTCGATCTGCGCGGTCCAGCCCAGCGGCGTGGGCTGCGGGCCAACGGGTGCGTCCGGTGCCTGTGCGGGGCGTTCCCACCAGGTGGCCGCCAGCGCGGCTGCCGTTGCCACCACCACTACCCCCACCGCCATCCATTGCCGCCGTGCCATCGCTCGCGTTCGCCCTGCCCTGAAAGAGGCCACGACGATAGACGCTGGGCTCGCGTCCCGCCACACCCACAGGTCACGCCGGGGGACTGCTACTTCGCCGGTACTTCGCTGCGGATGCCCATCGCCTCGCGATAGCGCGCGTACAGCGCCATCACCTTGTCCACGTACGCCAGGGTTTCGGCATACGGCGGCACGCCCTTGTAGCGGGTGACCGCCCCGATGCCGGCGTTGTAGGCGGCCGCCGACAGCGCGCGGTCGCCGTTATAGCGGCGCAGCAGGGCACGCATGTAGCGGGCGCCGCCGTCGATGGACTGCTGCGGCGAGAACGGATCGCGCACGCCGTATTCCAGTGCGGTCTCCGGCATCAGCTGCATCACGCCCTGCGCGCCCTTGCTGGAGACGGCCAGCGCATCGAAGTTGCTTTCGGCGTGGGCGATCGCGCGCAGCCAGGCGTCGTCGACGCCGGTGGCCTTGGCGGCTGCCTTGAACTGCTTGGCGTGCTGGGCCAGCTGCGGCTTGCCGACCTTGCCCAGGCCCTCGTGGGCGGGCTCACCGGGCGGGGTGGCGACGGTGAATTTCAGGAACACGCGCGAGCCGGGCAGGTTGCGGGTGGAATAGACCAGCTTCCCGTCCTGCTCGCGTTCGTACAGCACGCCGCTGAACACGCCCATGTTGCCCCACAAGTTAGGGGTCTGGATGGCGTTGTCGTCGATGTCCTTCGGGGTACAGCGCGAGCCCGGTTCCGGGGCGGTCGCCAGGCTGACGGTGTTGCCCTGCACGCAGCGGTAGACCGTGCGGGCGCTGGCCAGGCCCGGCAGCAGCAACAGGGCAACGAGGGCGAGGCGGAGGGTCATGGCGGCCGGATGATCCGGCTGCGCCCGCGAAATCCGGGTGAATGGAGTGGGTTTTGGCAGGGCTGCGCCCTGCGCCTGCCGAGGCAACGGCAAAAGCTGGCTATACGTGAGTTGGCGGGGTGGGTCCGGTGGCAGGGGACGCCGTGAACCCCCAGTCCGGCCCAGCCGCTGGCGGCTGTGCGTTCGGGCGCTTGCGAAGCAGTGCTTCGCAAGCAAAGCGCCCTCACCCATGGGGGCTTGGTCGCCGCATCCATGCGGCTCACACCCCTGCCACCGGACCCACCCCGCCTTCGACAGTTCCCCGCGAGCTGAAGGAGCGGCGTTCTGCTTTGGTGGGTGCCGACCGTTGGTCGACGCGGGGGGGGGGGGGGGGGGGGGGGGGGGGGGGGGGGGGGGGGGGGGGGGGGGGGGGGGGGGGGGGGGGGGGGGGGGGGCGGGCGCGCCCCCCCCCCCCCCCCCCCCCCCCCCCCCCCCCACCCCTCTGGATATCGGTCAATGTGAGTGACGCGATGGCTTACTTCGCCTTCCTGCTCCGCACCCAGTAGCCCACGCCCAGCAGCACGAACCAGACCGGGCTGGCGATCAGCGCCTGGCGGGTGTCGGCCTGCAGGCTCAGCAGTACCAGCACGCCGGCGAAGAACACCAGGCAGGCCCAGCACATGGCCACGCCACCGGGCATCTTGAAGATCGAGGCGGCATGGCGCTCCGGGTAGCGGCGGCGGTAGACCATGTAGGCCACCAGGATCAGCGACCAGACGAAGATGAAGAGCACCGTCGCCAGCGTCGTCACCAGGGTGAAGGCGGTCACCAGGTTCGGGATCAGGTAGATCAGCAGGGTGCCGCCCAGCAGGCACAGGCACGAGAACAGCAGGCCGCGGGCCGGCACCGCCGCGCGCGACAGGCGCGACAGACCACGCGGGGCGTGGCCCTCTTCAGCCAGGCCGTACAGCATGCGGCTGGTGGAGAAGATGCCGCTGTTGGCCGACGACGTGGCCGAGGTCAGCACCACGAAGTTGATCAGGCTGGCCGCGGCGGGGATGCCGGCCAGCACGAACAGCTGCACGAACGGGCTCTTGTCCGGCACCACCTGGCGCCACGGCGTCACCGCCATGATCGCCACCAGGGCCAGCACGTAGAAGATGATGATGCGCACCGGGATCGAGTTGATCGCCTTCGGCAGGTTGCGCTCCGGGTCGGCGGTTTCGGCGGCGGTGGTGCCCACCAGCTCGATGCCGACGAAGGCGAACACCGCGATCTGGAAACCGGCGAAGAAGCCGACCAGGCCCATCGGGAACATGCCGCCGTCGTTCCACAGGTTGGACAGCGAGGCGGTATGCCCGCTGGGCGAAGTGAAGCCCCAGACCACCAGACCGGCACCGGTGATGATCAGCGCGCAGATGGCCACGATCTTGATCAGCGCGAACCAGAACTCCATTTCGCCGAACAGCTTCACCGTCACCAGGTTCAGGCCCAGCAACAGCATCACGCACAGCAGTGCCGGTATCCACGCCTGCAGCTCCGGGAACCAGAACTGCGCATAGGCCGCGATGGCGATGACATCGGCGATGGCGGTGACGATCCAGCAGAACCAGTACGTCCACCCGCAGAAGAACCCGGCCCAGGGGCCGAGCAGGTCGGTGGAGAAGTCGATGAAGGATTTGTACTGCAGGTTGGACAGCAGCAGCTCGCCCATCGCGCGCATCACGAAGAACAGCATCGCGCCGATGATGAGGTAGACGAACAGGATGGACGGACCGGCCAGGCTGATGGTCTTGCCCGACCCCATGAACAGGCCGGTACCGATGGCACCGCCGATGGCGATCAGTTGCAGGTGGCGGTTGGACAGGCTGCGGCGCAGGTGTTCGGGGGGCGTGGCGGGCTCGGTCATGGGCGCGGGAAGGGGCGGGTGAAGGGGCGGGTGAAGTCTCCGACGGTAGTCCTCTGCGGTGCCGAGCGCCAGCGCTGGAAGGGCTGAAAGCGTCAAATCGGAAGCACACGCGACCCAACCATTCCCCCCGGGCCTGCAACATGCTCAGATAGTGCATCCGACCAAGGACCGGCCCGCCATGCGCAGCGCCCTGCCCCGCCCCCTGGAAAACCTGCCATGAGTCGCCTGGGCGTCATCATCGCCGCGATCCTGCTGGCGATCCTGGCGGCGGTCGTGCCGATCACTGCGATGGTCTACGCCACCTGGAAAAGCGCGGTCGGGCTGGAACAGCAGCGCCTGCACGAGATCGCCGAGCGCGCCCTGCGCCGCGCCGACGTCTCCTACCAGGAATCACTGGCGGTGCTGAAGGCCGCCGAAGCCTCGCGCCTGCCGCCTTGCAGCCCCGAGCACGTGCGGCGCATGCAGACGCTGGTGATGACCACGCCCTCAGTCGACCAGATGGGCTATTTCGAGGGCGGAAAGCTGCGCTGCACCTCATGGGGCATGTTCGAGGGCGATGTCAGCCAGCCCACCCCGGACCATGTCACCAGCGATGGCGCCGGCATCAAGGTGGACGTGCGCCCGCAGTCCACCGAGCAGCGCAAGGTGCTGTCCATCCTGTACGGCTCCTACGACACGCTGGTCGACCCGCGCCGCTTCGTCGATGTCATCGCCGATCCGCAGGTGCGTCTGGCCCTGGCCAGCCCCGACGGCCGCCTGCTGTCCAAGCAGGACGGCATCAACCCCGACCTGCTGCTGCAGCAGCTGCGCCAGCCCGGCGAGGGCCTGGACGACGACACCCTGTACGCCACGGCCCGCAACAACGATTGGCTGGCCATCGCCACCGGCCCGCGTACCGCCCTGGCCGCCACCTTCCGCCAGCAGGCCTGGCTGTTCGTGCCGGTGGGCCTGCTGCTGGCCGCTGCCGGTGCCGGCGTGGTGATCTGGCTGTCGCGCCGTCGGCTGTCGCTGCGCGGCGAACTGTCCATCGCCATCCGCCGCCGCGAGCTGTACCTGCACTACCAGCCCATCATCGAACTGGAGACCGGCATCTGCGTCGGTGCCGAGGCGCTGGTACGCTGGCAGCGTCCCGACGGCACCCAGGTGCGCCCGGACATCTTCGTGCCGCTGGCCGAGGAACACGGCCTGATCGCCGCACTCACCGACCTGGTGATCGAGAACGTGGTGTCGGACATGCGCGAACTGCTGGTGCATGACCGCAGCGCGCACATCGCCATCAACCTTGCGGCCGAGGACATCATCAGCGGCCGCGCGTTGAAGTCGATCACCCAGCGAATGGCCGGCAGCGGCATCCTGCCTCAGCAGATCTGGCTGGAAGCCACCGAGCGCGGCTTCCTCGATGCCGACCGCGCCCGCACCATGCTGGCCGCCGCACGCCGTGCCGGCCACAGCATCGCCATCGATGATTTCGGCGTGGGCTATTCCAGCCTGCAGTACCTGGAGCAGCTGCCGCTTGACGCGCTGAAGATCGACAAGTCGTTCGTCGATGCCATCGGCACCGAAAGCGCGACCAGCCCGGTCACCCCGCACATCATCGACATGGCCAAGGAGCTGGGCCTGTGGGTGGTGGCCGAGGGCGTGGAGACCGAACCGCAGCTGGCCTACCTGCACAGCCAGCAGGTGCAGTTCGGGCAGGGCTGGCTGTTCTCGCGACCGCTGCCGCGTGATGCGTTCATCGCCTTCCACCACCAGCGCCAGCAGCGCTACGGCACCGCGCGGGAGGACATGCAGAACCCGCGCAGCGTGCCCATCGAGCGGGCGGCCGCGGAAGAGTAACGGCCAGTAGATCCACGCCATGCGTGGATGAAACCGCCCTGGTAGTGCCGGCCGCTGGCCGGCATCCCCATGCAATGGCCGCTACACCCAGGCCTTCGGCCGCGCCCACAACCACGCCGCGCACACCGCCAGCAGCAGCAACGGCAACCACGCCAGCTGCCCCGCCCCCACCGACTGCAGCACCACGCCACCGGCCATGCCACCGGCGGCAATCGCCAGGTTCCAGCCGGTCACCAGCATCGACTGCGCCAGGTCCGCCGCCGCGCCCGCACGCCGCGCCACCGCGGTCTGGAACAGCGTCGGCACCGCGCCAAACGCCACGCCCCACAGCACGCTGGCCAGCAGCAGCACCTGCGGCACGCCCGGCCACAGCAGCAGGGCCAGCACCGCCAGCACGAAACCGGCCACGGCGGCCCACACCAGCACGCGCAGATGGCGATCCACGCCCCAGCCGGCAATGCCGATGCCGGCGACGGCCGCCACGCCAAATGCCAGCAGCACGCGGTCCAGCCAGTGCTGCGCGTTGGCCAGGATCGCCAGCGGCTCGATGTAGGTGTAGAGCACGTTGTGCGCCAGCACGTACAGCGCCATCACCAGCAGGGTGCTGCGTACCCCCGGCAATCGCCAGACGCTGCCCAGCGGCGTGCGTTGGCCTCCACCGGCTGCCGGCAGCGCAGGCACCGCCCAGCGCACCCAGCCCAGCAGCAGCACCGCCAGCAGCGCCATCAGCCCGAATGCCCAGCGCCAGCCAATCTGCTGGCCCAGCAGCGTGCCTGCCGGCACCCCCAGCGAGAGCGCCAACGGTGAACCCACCATCGCCACCGCAATCGCCCGCCCCTGCAGTTCGGGCACCACCAGACGCGCGGCATAGCCGGCCACCAGCGACCACAGCAGGCCCGCACCCACGCCGGCCAGGAAGCGCACCACCAGCAGCAGCGTGTAGTTGCTGGTCACCGCGGTCAGCGCATTGACCACCACGAAGCCGGCAATCGCCGCCAGCAGCAAGGGCCGACGCGGCAGCCGCTGGGTCAGCGCTGTCATCGGCAACGCCGCCAGCACCGAGCCCAGCGCGTAAACGCTCACCAGCTGCCCCACCGCGGCATCGCTCACGCCCAGACTCTGCCCCATCGGCCGCAGCACACCGGCCGGCAGGGTTTCAGTCAGCAGGGTGATGAAGCTGCCACCGGCCAGTGCCAGCAGCCCGTTCCACGGCAGACGCGTGGCCTCGCCCGCAGGCGACGACGCATCGACGGCATGCCCGCTCATCGCACCGCCTCCAGATCGCGGTACACCGCATTGCGCAGCTCATCGACGAAGGCGCCGTGCATGCCCTCGTACAGGGTGTTGGTGAGGGCCACCACGCTGAGGCCGCGCGCGGGATCGACGAACCAGCTGTGGCCATAGGCACCGCCCCAGCGCCAGGTGCCCACGCCCTGCGGCGTGCCCGAAGCGGCCGCATCACGCAGCACCGCAAAGCCCAGACCGAAGCCCCAGCCCGGCGGATCGGGCGGCCCCTGCTCGCCGGCCTGCACGCGGCCCATCTCTGCAGCCAGCTCCGGCGGCAGCAACGCAGACGCCTGCACATCGCGCAGCGCTTCGAGCACGGTCATCACCTCATCGGCGCTGCCGACCAGCCCTGCACCGGCCGAGGCGTAGCGACTGGCGTCGGTGGCGCGCGCCAGGCTGTATTCGATGCCCACCGTGCCGTCGAAGGGCGCGACGACCTCGCCTTCCTGCAGCCGATGCGGCTGCGGCGCATCGCTCACATAGGGCGTCGCCAGGCGCGCGCCCTGCGCGGTACGGAAGCCGGTATCGCCTAGGCCCAGCGGCTGCGCCAGCAGGCGTTCGAACAACTGCTGCAGCGTCTGTCCGCTCGCGGCTTCGGCAACGGCACCGGCCACATCCACGCCCAGGGAGTACAGCCACTGGCTGCCCGGTGCGAACAGCAGCGGTACCTGCCCGATGCGCTGCACGTTGTCCTGCAGGCTCAGCGGGTTCGCGTCCATGCCATCACTGACGCCGGCACGCGCATACGGCCCCTGCGCATCCGCTTCCAGGAAGCGATAGCCGAGACCGCTGGTGTGGCTCAGCAGCTGCCGTAGGCTGATCGGCGGCACGCTGCCATCGGCCAGCGCCGGGCGGAAGGTCGGCAGCCAGCGCTGCACGGGGGCATTGAGGTCGAGCACGCCGTCGGCTACCAGGCGCAGGATCACGGTGGTCAGCAGCGGCTTGCTCACCGAGGCCAGGCGGAACAGCTGGTCGCGCTGCATCGGCGTGTCTGCCTCACGGTCGGCCAGAGCGGTGGCGCTGGCATGGCGCAGCACACCATGCTCGCGTACCAGCACCACCGCGCCCACGAGGCGTTGCGGGTGGGCCTGCTGCAGCACGTGGGCCACGCCGGGCAATGTGGGCGTGGGTTCGTCGACAGGAAGAGCGCTCATGGGGCAATCCTTTGGGGGAGGGTCGCCACGTTAGGCAGCCAGCGCCTCGGCAAAAAGTGGGTCAGCGCTCCGTGCTTCGTGGACCCCCAGGTCCGCAATCGGCGGCCTGCGCGGACTACCACGGCGCACAGGACCTGCACCGCAGTGTTGCAACGGCCCGCTGGCCGCCCGCTGCTACTGGCCCTACCCTGCGGTTTTCCCGCCGCGCTTCCGCATGTCCGTCCTCGACAATCTCGCCAACCTGCAGACCTTTGTGCATGCAGCCGACACCCGCAGCTTCGTCGAGACCGGCCGCCTGCAGGGCATCTCCGCCTCGGCCGCCGGCAAGTGCGTGGCGCGGCTCGAACACGCGCTGGGCGTGCGCCTGTTCCATCGCAGCACGCGCAGCATCACCCTCACCGCCGAGGGCCAGCTGTTCCTGGCGCGCTGTCGCCGCATCCTCGCCGAGCGCGATGCCGCACGCACTGAGCTGGCCCAGCCACACGCCGCACCCAGCGGCACCCTGCGCATCAGCCTGCCGCTGGTGGGCGACCTGACCCTGCCGCTGCTCGCCGATTTCATGGCCGCCTACCCGGACATCCGCCTTGATCTCGACTTCAGCGACCGCTTGGTCGATGTCATCGAAGAAGGCTTCGATGCCGTACTGCGCGTGGGCGAGCCCAGCGATTCGCGGATGAACGCCCGGCGCCTGGGCGTGTTTCCGCGGCGCATCGTCGCCTCACCGGCCTACCTGCAGCGGCGCGGCGTGCCCAAGGTGCCGGCCGACCTGCTGCAGCACACGCTGTTGCACTACAGGTTCCCCAGCAGCGGCAAGCTGGAGCCGTGGCCGATCCAGTGGCCAGACGAACAGGCAGCACAGGAACTGCCCGTGCATATGGTCGCCAACACCATCGAAGCGCGGGTGGAACTGGCCCTGCGCGATATCGGCCTGGCCTTCGTACCGGTGCACTCGGTGCGTGATGCCATCGCCGATGGCCGCCTGGTCACCGTGCTGGATGAGCACGTGCATTCCTGCGGCACCTTCCACCTGCTGTGGCCCTCCGGCCGCCATGTGCTGCCGAAGCTGCGTGTGTTCATCGATTTCATTGGCGCGCGGCTGGATACCGTGCCCTGATCGCTCTTCTGGATACCGTGCCCTGATCGCCTTTTGTAGAGTCGAGCCATGCTCGACTGCGCTTCGAGAACAGTCGAGCACGGCTCGACTCTACAATTGGCATGCCCTGCGGGCGCTATAATCCCCTCATTCCTCCAAGAGGCTCGCGACCAATGCGCCAGTGATGCCGCCGTCTTTCCACTAGACGGCCCGACTCTTCCCGCCCCTGTGCGCAGGGGAGAACCAGGCATCCCATGGAGGTCGCATGACCACGCATTCCCTCGCGCTCGATCGCGTGTCCTATCGGTTGGCCGATGGCCGATCGCTGTTTTCCGAACTCTCGTTTTCCTTTGAACCGGTGGCCACCGGTCTGGTCGGTGCCAATGGCACCGGCAAGAGCGTGCTCGCGCGCCTGCTGGCCGGGCAACTGACGCCCGACAGCGGCCAGGTGCGCGGCAGCGGCCGGGTCTTCCTGCTGCCCACGCCCGGCTACCCGCCACGCGGCACCGTGGGCGAACTGGCCGGCGTCGGCGCTGAACTGGCCGCGCTCGCACGCATCGAAGCCGGCAGCGTCGACGAGGCCGAGTTCGCCTGCATCGGTGATCGCTGGGACCTGCGCGAGCGCCTGCAACAGCAGTGGCGTGCCCTCGGCCTGCCCGATGATCTGCAGCCGACACAGCCGGCCGCGCGCCTCAGTGGTGGCCAGGCCATGCGCGTTGCATTGTCCGGCGCATGGGCCAGCGGTGCCGATTGGCTCATCCTCGACGAACCCAGCAACCATCTGGATGCACGCAACCTCCAGCAGCTGTACCAGCAGCTGCAGCAGTGGCCGGGCGGGCTGCTGGTGATCAGCCACGACCGCGAGCTGCTGGCCCACATGCAGCAGATCGTGGAACTGGATGCGCACGGGCTGCATCGCTATGGCGGGCCGTGGCAGCACTACGCCGAGGCACGCGCCGCCGAGCGCGATGCCGCAGCCGCCCAGTTCGACCATGCGCGCGCCCAGCACCGCCAACAGCAGCGCAGCGCACGCGAACAGCAAGAGCGCCAGCAACAGCGGCAGGCGCGCGGCAACCGCGATGCGAAGCAGGCCAATCAGGCACCGATCCTGCTGGGCGGGCAGAAACAGCGTTCCGAGGCCACCCAGGGTCGTGCGCAGCAGATCCAGGCCGACCGCCTGCAGGCCAGCGCGCAGCAGTTGCGCAGTGCCGCTGCCGCCGCGCAGGCGGCACCCGAACTTGCACTGTTCGCCAGCGAAGGCGAGCGTGGCAGCACGCGGCTGCTGCAGGCCCACAACCTGGTGCTGCCGCATGGCTGCAGCGCACCGTTGCAGCTGGATCTCCGCCGTGGCCAGCGCATCGCCGTGGTCGGTGACAACGGCAGCGGCAAGTCCACCCTGCTGCGCGTGCTGGCGGGCCAGATGGATGCGCGCGCGGGCGAGGTGCAGCGGCATGCGCCGCTGGCGCTGCTGGACCAGCAGCTGCTGGCGCTGGCCGGCGAGCGCAGCATCCTCGATACGGTGCAGTCGGCCAATCCCACGGCTGCCCCCGCCGAGCTGCGCACGCGGCTGGCCCTGCTCGGGCTGGATGCACAGCGCATCCAGCGGCCGGCCAGCAGCCTCAGCGATGGCGAACGGGTAAAGGGCGCACTGGCCGGCGTGCTCTATGCGCAACCGGCACCGCAGCTGTTGCTGCTGGACGAGCCCGGCAACGCACTGGACCTGACCGCTCTGCAGGCGCTGGAGTCACTGCTCGGTGCGTGGGAAGGAGGCCTGGTGATGGTGAGCCATGACGCCCACCTGCTGCGCGCGTTACGGCCGACGCAGGTGCTGCGGGTGGGGCCTGATGGCTGGCAGTGGCGCGACGCAGACCCCGGGCCGGATTCCTTTTGCCAAGCAGAAGGGCTCTGACCCCCGCCCGATGATCCCGCCATCCACGCATGGCGTGGATGCTTCTGCCCTCAACGCTTCCACACCGGGAACGCCTGCGGCAACTGCTGCCACAACAACGGCCCGGCGCGCAGTTCACCGTCATTGAGCAGGCACGCATCCAACGTCGCACGCACCGCGCGCTCATCCATGTGCACACCAATCACCACCAGCTCCTGCCGGCGGTCACCCCATAGCGGGTGCCACAGACGCGCCATCGCCGCATGCGCATCCCCATCGGGGAATTCCTCCAACCCCGGCAACGGCGCGCTCCAGCAGTCCGCCTGCTGCCGCGCCCAGCCCAGGTCGCTGTACGGCAGCGGCGTCGGTGGCAGCAGCGGCGTCGTGTCCTCTTCGCCGGCACGCACGCGCTCTCGCGCCGCATACCAGAAGCCAGCCGCCTGCGTGCGCGTCGCCGCACCCACGCTGCTCAGTTCGCCCACCCAGTCCATGCGGTTGGCCAGCCAGAACCAGCCCTTGCTGCGGATCACCCCGGGCATGCCCTGCTGCAGCGCGCGGGCGAAACGCCCCGGATGGAACGGCCGGCGCGATCGATAGACGAAACTGCCGATGCCGTATTCCTCGGTCTCCGGCGTGTGCTCGCCACGCAGTTCCTTCACCCAGCCCGGCGCCTGCTGCGCACGGTCGAAATCGAAGCGGCCGGTATCCAGCAGCTCGCGCAGCGGCACATCGCCAAACGACGACAGCAGCAGCTTGGCATCACGGTTCAGGCCACGCAGCACCGCCAGCGTGTCCTGCAGCACGTCCTCGTCCGTCTGGTCGACCTTGCTCACCACGATCACGTCGGCAAACTCCACCTGCTCGCACAGCAGGTCGACCACACCGCGGTCATCGTCCGGGCCGGCCTGCTGGCCGCGCTCGGCCAGGCGCAGGGTCGAACCGAAGTCGGCCAGGAACGCGCTGCCATCGACCACCGTCACCATCGTGTCCAGCCGTGCGATATCGCTCAGGCTGAAGCCCTGTTCGTCGCGCACCGCGAAGGTGGCGGCCACCGGCATGGGCTCGCCGATGCCGGTCGATTCGATCAGCAGGTAGTCATAGCGACCGGCGTCGGCCAGGCGTCGCACTTCCTGCAGCAGGTCGTCGCGCAGCGTGCAGCAGATGCAGCCATTGCTGAATTCGACCAGCGTTTCCTCGGTGCGGCGCAGCTCGGCGCCCCCGTCGCGCAGCAGCTGCGCATCGATGTTCACCTCGCTCATGTCGTTGACGATGACCGCCACGCGCAGCCCGTCGCGGTTGCGCAGGATCTGGTTGAGCAGGGTGGTCTTGCCGGCGCCGAGGAAGCCGGACAGCACGGTGACCGGCAGGCGGCGGTCGGCGCGGGAAACAGGGTTCATGCGGGGCGGAGGGCTGTGGATGGAAATGTTACTATATAACATTATGCAGGCACGACCCAGCTGCGGAGTTGCCGGCTGTAGAGCCGAGCCCATGCTCGGCTGCTCCTGCCCAAAGCAGCCGAGCATAGGCTCGGCTCTACAAAAGCAGAGGCAGCCGAGCATGGGCTCGGCTCTACAACAGCGGTCGCCTAGAGCTTGAACAGCATCTGCAGCAGATAAAGCTTCAACGGCAGTGCGCTTGCCACCGCGCCGCCGATGCCCAGCCACGCATAGCGCTCATCCCGTGCCCGCGCGGCCACGGCCAATCCCAGACCCACGACGGCGGCCGCCAGGCAGCCCATCCCCACGCCAAGCGCGCGCCCATCGCCCATCAGCGTGATCCACCCATGGACGCCATACCCGACCGGCAACCCCAGCCAGCTTGCGCCACCGCACAACGGTGCCCTGCTCTGTGACATGTCCGCTCCGGTCTGCCTGCTGGCCATGTTGACACTGGCCATGCGCTGGCCGTGTCTACACTGCAAGCATCACCCCGCCGGAACACCACCATGGTCCTGCTGCGCCCGGTCCCGGCCGTCGTGCTGATTGCTGCAAGCGTACTGCTGGCCGCCTGTTCCGGCGGCACCCAGCTGCCGTTCTCCTCCGATCCCCTGCAGGGCTGTTTCAGCACCAGCACGCGCAAGCCCGCCGAGTTCCGCATCGACAAGGAAGGCAGCCAGTACTTCGTGTCCTTCGAGCGCGACGGCCACTGGCAGCGCGAACCCAACGCCCTCAGCCAGGCCAGCCGCAGCGACATCGCCCGCTACTTCCGCGACGATGCCGAGCAGATCGACAGCGCGCTCCTCCGCCGCGCCGGGGGCTTCGGACTGTTCCACACCCGGCGCGGGGCCTCGCTGAAGGCCAAGGCAAGTGACAGCGACTACATGGCCCTGCTGCTGATTGGTGCCGGGCCGGTGTATGCGGTGAAGTGCGACTGATCTGCAACTTTCCTGATGGCGTAGCGCCGCAGCACATCCGAGGCTGGCCACTTTGGGGCCTCGCCATGCTCTTCTCGCTGCTGCTCACCGTGGTGCCGGCCACCACCACCGGTGCCTATGACGAGGTACGCCAGGCCGACGATGGCCGCACCCTGGTACTGCGCACCATCGAGTGGGAAACCGACGATGGGGAGCGCACCCGGGTCACGGTGCACTGGCAGCTGCTGGACGACGGCAGCATGCTGTATGAGTACTCGCGGCAGCCGCCAGCCACCCAGGCCGTGCATCGCCGGGCCTGCGCACTACAAGGCGGCGAGCCGTCCACCGGCGTCAGCTTTCTGGCCGGCTCTGGCACCACCCATGGCTTCGGCTGCAGCCGCCCGCCCTAGCGGGTACCATGCCCTCCCCCGCCCAGCCCCGGTACCCGCCGTGCCCCATTACACCGGCCCCCTGCTCACCCGCGACAGCGCTGACGCTCTGCGCCGCGCGCACGACAAGGGCGCTGCCGACTGGCAGGGCTCGCTCGATCTGGGCCGCAGCGAGGAAACGGTCGGTCTGGATGCCGAAGGCTTCAGCTTCCGCGGCCAGCACTACCCGTGGCCGGGCAAGCTGAAGGACCGCACGCTGTACTACTGGGACGGCGAGGACTTCGCCTCGATCTCGCGCTTCAGCGGCTCGCTCATCAAGCTGGTGCCCACCGAATGGGGCGCGCCCACCTTCGAGATCGACGGCATCAAGATGCTGCCGACCTCCAAGCTGTCGCCGTTTGAACACGCGCGCCGCAAGGTCGAGCTGGTTGCGCCGGCCGGCAAATCCATCCTCGATACCTGTGGTGGCCTCGGCTACTTCGCCGCGTGCGCGCTGGAGGCCGGTGTCGGCCAGATCCGTTCGTTCGAAAAGAACGCCGACGTGATGTGGCTGCGCACGCTCAACCCGTGGTCACCCGATCCGGACTCCGCTGCCGCTGGTGGCCGCCTGCACTTCGGCCAGGGCGATGTCTCGCAGCAGATCGAACAGGTCGCCAGCAACAGCGTCGATGCCATCCTGCACGACCCGCCGCGCTTTGGTATCGCCGGTGAGCTGTATTCGCAGGCGTTCTACGATCACCTGGCCCGCGTCATCCGCAAGGGCGGCCGCCTGTTCCACTACACCGGTGCGCCCAACAAGCTGACCAGCGGCCGCGACGTGCCACGCGAAGTGGCCAAGCGCCTGGAAAAGGCCGGCTTCAAGGCCGAGCTGGCGCTGGACGGCGTGCTGGCCGTCAAGCGCTGACGCACACGCGCTGGCCTACTCGTATTCCACCTTGGCCAGCGTCTTCACCCACTGCGGCACAACCGGCTCAGTACCGTAGTAGTCCTTCGGTTTCTTCTCCGCCATCGCCCAGCGGTGCAGCCAGCTGGGGCCGTAGCGCCCGTCATAGCCCTCGGTACCACGTGCATACGCCGGGTCGCGCACGGCCTCTTCCAGCGGAACAAAGCGGTAGCCACGCCGCTTGGTCGCGGCCACCAGCTCGGCGAAGGTCGCCGCGTTCAGTTCATTGGCATGCATCAGCCACACCTGCGGCAGCGCGTAGCCCAGCAGCGCCTGCGACTGCTGTTCGTAGTAGTCCAGTTTGTTCAGCATGTACGGCACATAGCCCTTGCGCAGGCGCGCCAGGGTCGCCGCGCGATCGGGTGAATCCGGCTGCTCGTTCATCACGTTGGCGTAGGCGAAGGCCCACACCCACTCGCCGTTGTCGACGGTCACCGGCGCAATGCGGTAGCCGTGCTCGGCGAAGAACGTGTCCATCACCGCGCGATCCTGCGGCGTGCGGCCGGCGCGCAGGTACGGGTGGCGCATCCATTGTGGCACCTGGCCACGCTCGGCCAGCAGCGGCTTCAGCACCTCCTCGCCGCGCAGGAAATCCTGCTGGAAGGCCGCCACGCCCTTGGCGTTCAGATCCATGTGCGACCAGGTGTGGTTGCCCAGCTCATAGCCGGCATCGCGCCAGTCGCGCAGCATCTGCACGCGCGCCGGCTGCACCACGCCATCCACTTCCAGCTTGTTGCCGTTGACGAAGCCGACCACCGGCACACCGGCCTGGTGCAGCTGCGCCATCAGCGCCTCGTGGCGCGCCTGCAGGTCGGCCGGCACGATTTCGTCCAGACGCGCCCACGGCAGGTCATCGATGGTCACCGCAATACGGCGGTCCACTTCACCCGCCTGCGCTACCAGCGAGAGCAGCAGCAGGGGCACGGCACGCAGCAACGAACGCATCGGCAGATCCTTGTTCCGGCAGGAACGGCCACTGTACCTGCGCGTGGCCCGATGCAGCCAGTCGCCTCGACCGGCGCCGCTTCAACCTGCGATATAGCGCGGCGGCACGTGCGCGGTCAGCCACACACCGTTGGCCGACTGGTAGAAGCTGAGGCCATCGGCATGCATGCGCCCCGCATCCACGCTGAGGATCACCGGCGTGCCGCGGCGCGAGCCCACCTGGAAGGCGGTGGCGCGGTCCGGCGACAAGTGCACATGCTGGCGCTCACCCGGGCGCAGGCCCTCGCTGGCAATCGCTTCAAGGAAGCGCGGCACGGTGCCGTGGTACAGCCACGGTGGCGGCTCCAGCGCCGTCAGGCCGAGGTCCACCGCGATCGAGTGGCCCTGGCTGGCGCGGATGCGCTGGCCGTCGTCGCTGATCGCAAAGCGCTGCTTGTCGTTGTCCTGCACCAGCTGCTGCAGGGCATCGCGGTCCAGCCGCACGCCATGCGCGGGCAGCCTCGCCAGCAGGTCGTCGATGTCAGCCCATCCCTGCGCATCCAACGGCAGGCCGATCTTCTGCGGTTCATGCCGCAGTACCAGGCTCAGGAACTTGCTGGCCCGTGCGAATGAAATATCCTTTTCCATCGGCATAGCGTGACGCACACGGGCCAGTTACGCCAGCGCCCACGCACGTACTTACTCCGGCGCAGGCATCGGCAGCGCGCGCCACAGCCACACGCCGATCACCGTCGCGGCCAGCAGTACGCCACACAGCACGATGGCCAGCGCATCCGGCGCCTGCGGCACCAGCAGACCGGCATCGGACAGCAACTGCGGCAGCGTGCGGTGCGCGGGCAGCATCGCCGTCGCGTCCCGCGACGCCGGCTCGGCCATGCACACCATCGGCAGCGTGCTGACCAGGCCCGCCCACACCTGCTCGTACAGGCGCAGCAGCAGCACGGCCAGCGCACTGGCCAGCAGATGCAGGCCCAGCAGCCCCCAGACGCTGCGCCGGTGCAGGCCCCGCACCTGGTGCAGCCAGTGCAGGCTGACCACCACCGTACCCAGCAGCGAGCACAGCAGTGCACCCACCACCACCCAGCACACCGGCTGCCAGTCATCCAGCGCACCGGCGCGCGCCAGCAGATGCTCTGCCGCCTGCATGCGTGCCAGCGGATCGCCGCCACCGCAGGACAGCAGCAGTGGCAGTTCGGTGGGCTCCAGCAGCAGATCCAGGCGGTGGTGGAAGTAGCCCACCGCCAGCGCCACCGATGCCAGCGCCAGGCCGTGCAGCAGGAACAGCGTCAGTCCCGCGCCAAAGAAGCGCCGGAGGCGGGCGGTCATGGGCATCATGCAGTGCATCCCGGCAAAGGTTGCGCATCCTAGCGATGCCACGCCGCGCTGTCGGCAGGCAGATGCGACATCGCCGGGTGGATGCGCGATCATGAGTGGCCCATGGAAACGCGCACAGGAGTGCCGCCAGTGCTGGAGCTGTACCTGTTCGTGCGAATTGCCCTGCCACTGCTGGTGACCGCGGGCATAGGCTGGCTGGTCGCCCGCGTCATCAACACGCGTCTTTCGCGTCTACCGCCGCGTGAAGTGCCGCTGCCCGAACACAGCCGGCTGCCCAGCCCTGCGGCGCAGCGCCGCTACCGGCGCCTGCGCAGGCGCCGCCCCAACCTGCGCAGCATACGGCTGCAGCCAAAGATTCCGCGCAGCTGGGTCGCCATGGCAACCGCGGTGTTTATCTGCAGCGTCGCGGCCTGCGCGCTGCTGATGCCCAACGGCGCGCGTTTCCAGGTGATGGTGGAAAGCCTGCGCGGCTACCCGGCCACCGTCATCGAGGTGCAGGTACCTGCCGCCCAGCAGGACGCACTGCTGCAGGCGTGGGCGCCGGTGCTGCAGCAGACCGCACGGCCAATCACCATGCGCTACCGCGTGGCGCGCACGGCGGGCATGACCGAGGTACATGACGTGCTGCCAGTGCAGGTGCGCCGGCGCGGGCAAGTGCTGCAGATCGCCACTGCGCAGCCGGTGGACGCCCACGCACTACGCGAGGCCCTGCAGGACTGCGTGCCGCTGCCGCCGGCGACAATCAACATGCACGAGCGCAACGTAGCGCCCTGGCGCGAAGCCGGTTGGCAGGCGCTGGCGCCAGCGCGCGCGGCAGAGTGATGGCTCAGCCGCGCGGCAGCTTCGCCGCCCACATGTTGTCGACCAGGTTCGGGTAGCGCCGCCCGTTCTCCTCCGCGCGTTGCCGCGCGGCGGCCTTCTGCGCATCCGAAAGGGGCTGCTTCTTCCCCTTCGGGTTGGGCTTCTTCCATGGGGGCGTGCGTACGGTAGCCATGCCGTCGGTCTACTCGGGACGTTACTTCTTGAGGAAGTTCAGCAGCGCCAGATTGAAGTCGTCGGCGTGGCTCGTGTTGCAGCCATGCGGCGCATCGTTCAGCACGACCAGCTCGCTGCCGTTGATGGCTTCATGCGTACGCTTGCCGGAGCCCTCGAACGGAACCGTGGCGTCGCTGTCACCATGCAGCACCAGGGTCGGCACGCTGACCTTCTTGAGATCACCACGGAAATCCGTCGTGGCGAAGGCCCTCATGCAGCCGAGCGCCGCTGTCTGATCCGACTGGTGGCATAGGGCGATGGCAGCCTGGCGCTCATCCTCGGTCACCTTCAACTTGCCGTTGGCGCTGAAGAAATCACGCGTGAAGCTGTCAAAGAATGCCTCCCGATCCTTTGCCAGGCCACCGCTCATCTCGTCGGCCTTGTCCTGGGTCAGCGGGCCCTCGGGATTATCGTCGCTCTTCAACAGATACGGCGGCACGGCCGAGGCGAACACCACGCTGTGCAACCGCTCTTGGCCATGATTGCTGATGTAGCGAGCTACTTCGCCACCGCCCATCGAGAAACCGACCAGAGTGACGTCCTTCAGATCGCGCTCTTCGATCACCGCCGCCAGATCGGCGGCCAGGGTGTCGTACTCGTAGCCGTCGGCGGGCTTGTCGGAGCGGCCGAATCCGCGCCGGTCGTAACTGATCACGCGGTAGCCGGCATCACGCAGGATCGGCACCTGGGCCTTCCACGCTTCGGCCGACAGCGGCCAACCGTGAATGAGAACGACCGGGCGACCGGTGCCACCGGTATCTTCAACGTGCAGGCGGACGGAGGGGGCGGTCATGGCAGCTCCTGTGGGGAAGGGGGCTCCTATTCTTGGCGGGCCCACCGATAGCCGCCGTGAGGGAATCGGCCTCTACCGTGACACGGTGTGCACAGACGACGCAGCGGTTGCCCTTGGTAGATGCCAACCTTGGTTGGCATGGCGCGCAAGCGCCCGTTTCGTGCCAACCAAGGTTGGCACCTACCAGGAACGGCTTACCCGGGTCAGCATCCAGCAGCCATAGCGGCGCGCGAAGGTGTACTGCTCGGCCTGCGCATCATCGCCCAAGCGCACCTGCTGCCCCTCGTCGGCCAGCGGCGTGATGGACGGGGCTGCCCGCAGCGTGGTCGCACGCAGGCGCCTGAAGCGGCCAGGGCCCGCCTCCCGGCTCAGTTCGGTGACGGCCTCGCCTTCGCCACTGGCGCCGTATGCCGGTACCTCGTATTCCAGCGGATCGCTGGTGTAACGCACGCGCACGCGGTCATCGGCCAGATCAGTGAAATAGCGCAGGAACTGTGTGAAATCCTGCGAAGGACAGCTCGGATCGGCATCACCCACCGGCACGCCTTGCGCCGCGTCCTGCGCCGCCACGCTCTGGCTGCAGGCCATCAGCACCGCCGCCAGCCAAGGCGCCAGCGTCCTGCCCCTCTGTTTCATCCCCATTCCCCCAACCCGCCTTCGTCCATTCATGGTCACTACGGACGCCATCCCCTGCGTCCCCCGCCCTACAGGCTAACAACAAAGGCATTTCCGGCGCAGCCGCCGCCCGTTCTACACTTGGGGCCCCACGCGCGGCCGCACGGAGCACAGCGATGACCCCTGACCATCCCCAGTACAGCCTCCACCAGCAGATCCGCCAGGGCGTGGCGGATCTGGACGAGAAGCATGGCCGTGCCTTCGACACGACCAGCGAGAACATGACCGCCAGCCTCACCGTAAAGGCGCGCGAACAGGGCCTGGAACGTGCCGACCACGTGGTGGTCAGCAACGCCACCGCGCAGCATCCGGCCGGCCACAACATCTTCGTGGTGCAGGGTGACCCGGCCAACCCGGCCCACCTGCGCGCCATGCTGCCCACCGCCGAAGCCGCACAGACCCCGGCCGAACAGTCGCTGCAGAAGCTGGGCATCGCCCCGCAGCAGCCGGCCATGGGCCTGCAGCCGGAACAGCAGGCGCGCGAGCAGGAACAGCAGCAGAACCCGGCGCACCGCCTGGGCTGATCGCGGCCCTGTAGCAACTGTCTTGTTAGGCGGAGGCCATCTGGGCCTCCGCGTCCCGCTTGCGGGCGTTGAGGATCACCAGCATC
>NZ_JAMOKY010000080.1:0-327 GCF_024499815.1 Stenotrophomonas testudinis
GCCTCGAGCGGGAGGGCGGCGGCGGCCGGGGCCGGCAGCGGCGGCGGCAGGGCGGCGGCCTCTTCTTCCAGCGGCGGGTCGATCAGGAATCGGGCGCGGTTGATCGGCGCGGCGGCGACCACGGCGGCGCTGGCCGGCGGTGCCACGATGGCGTCGGCGTACGGGGCGAAGATCTCTTCCGGCAGTGCCGATTCGTTGACGCTGGCGCGGGCCAGGGTGGCGGCGAAGCCGGTACTGCCGCGGGTCGGCACGATCTCGTCGGCGCTGTCCAGTGTGCGGCCGGTGGCGCCGACGGCGGCGCGGGCGAGGGCGGCGACGGCCGAGGTG
>NZ_JAMOKY010000081.1:0-296 GCF_024499815.1 Stenotrophomonas testudinis
CTGGCGGAGCGGACGGGACTCGAACCCGCGACCTCCGGCGTGACAGGCCAGCATTCTAACCAGCTGAACTACCGCTCCACAGCACTTCCAGATACCCCTGCTTGCAACTTGGCGGAGCGGACGGGACTCGAACCCGCGACCTCCGGCGTGACAGGCCAGCATTCTAACCAGCTGAACTACCGCTCCACAGCACTTCCAGATACCCCTGCTTGCAACTTGGCGGAGCGGACGGGACTCGAACCCGCGACCTCCGGCGTGACAGGCCAGCATTCTAACCAGCTGAACTACCGCTCCAC
>NZ_JAMOKY010000082.1:0-283 GCF_024499815.1 Stenotrophomonas testudinis
CCCCCCCCCCCCCCCCCCCCCCCCCCCCCCCCCCCCCCCCCCCCCCCCCCCCCCTGGCCACCCACACCGCCCCGCCCAACCAGCAGAAAACCAGGGCCGCTTTTGATCTTGCTTCGGCTTCGGCTTCGGCCTCTGCAGGTGCAGGGCGCAGCCCTGCCGAAAGCACAAAAAAAAACAGCAGGCCGGAGCCTGCTGTTTCGGTGTAATGGTGCGCCCGGAGAGATTCGAACTCCCGACCGCCTGGTTCGTAGCCAGGTACTCTATCCAACTGAGCTACGGGCGC
>NZ_JAMOKY010000084.1:0-232 GCF_024499815.1 Stenotrophomonas testudinis
GAGCGGTAGTTCAGCTGGTTAGAATGCTGGCCTGTCACGCCGGAGGTCGCGGGTTCGAGTCCCGTCCGCTCCGCCAGTTTCAAAGGCTTCCGGGCAACCGGGCGCCTTGTTTCAACCGGCTTCGGCCGGGGGAGACAGAAAGGTTTGCAGCAAACGTGGAGCGGTAGTTCAGCTGGTTAGAATGCTGGCCTGTCACGCCGGAGGTCGCGGGTTCGAGTCCCGTCCGCTCCGC
>NZ_JAMOKY010000086.1:0-200 GCF_024499815.1 Stenotrophomonas testudinis
CGTCCCCATCGTCTAGAGGCCTAGGACATCACCCTTTCACGGTGGCGACCGGGGTTCGAATCCCCGTGGGGACGCCAGTTTCAAAACGGAGCCTGCTCCCATGCAGGACAATCCGGAGTTTCATGGGGCCATAGCTCAGCTGGGAGAGCGCCTGCATGGCATGCAGGAGGTCAGCGGTTCGATCCCGCTTGGCTCCACCA
>NZ_JAMOKY010000009.1:0-115433 GCF_024499815.1 Stenotrophomonas testudinis
GGGGGGGCGGGCGGCCCCCCCCCCCCCCCCGCCCCCCTCCCGGGGTGCTGACGGGCGGGGGGGCGCCGCCCCCCCCCCCCCCCCCCCCCGCCCCCCCCCCCCCCCCCCCCCCCCCCCCCCCCCGACTCTACAGACAGCGACGGTCAGCGACGCACGTAGTGTACGAACCGGAACGCGTACGCGTGGCGCGCATCGGCCGGATGCGGCTCGCTGCTGGTTTCCTCCCAGACGCCCGGATCCACCTCGGGGAAATGGGTGTCGGCCGGTACGTCGGCATCCACCCAGGTCAGGTACAGGTCGCTGGCCTGGTCCAGCAGCTGGCGGAAGATCTCGCCGCCGCCGATGATGCACAGCTCGCTGGCGCCCTCGCCTTCGGTAATGGCCTTTGCTTCATCCAGCGACGCCACCGCACGCATACCCTCGAACGGCACCTGGCCGATGCGGGTCAGCACCAGGTTGGTCCGCCCCGGCAGCACGCGGCCGATCGATTCGGCGGTCTTGCGCCCCATCAGGATCGGCTTGCCCAGGGTGAGCGCCTTGAAGTGCTTGAAGTCGTCCGGCAGGTGCCAGGGCATCGCGTTGCCCTGGCCGATGCCACGGTTGCGGTCCAGCGCCACGATCATCGAGAGTTTCATCCGAGCACCCCTGTCAGCTGGCATCGATCTGCAGGCGCTGGCAGGCATCCTTCGCCACCTGCGCGGCCTGGAATGCAGCAGCCAGTGCTGGCGTGGCGGGAGCGTTCTCATCCATTGCAGCAAACACCTTCTGCTTCTGCGCGTCGTCGATCTCCTGCAGGCCCGGCCCGGACATCACCTGCCGGTACAGCCCGCCGGGGTCGGTGTCCGCGTCGGCACTCTGCGCAAGGAAGGCCTTCAATTCCTCGGCGGAATACACCGCCGCGAGCTGCTTGTCCATGGCTGCCAGGTACGCCGGCTCTTCGATGCCCGACCTCACCTGTGCGGCCATTGCCGCGTACAGGGTCGTCACTGCCTCGCCCATCTGCGCCTGGCAACCGGCCGGCGAATCCTTGACCAGGCTCTGCCCGGCGCCGCCGTTCATCGCCTCGGTGATGGCCTGTATCTCTTCCTGCACATGCCGGTGCACGATCTGCGCATTGACCTGCCGGGCCAGCGCCAGCGTATCCGCCGGGGCAGCCTGCGCCATGGCCGGCAACAGGCCCGCCAGCACCAGCAGCGCCGGTGCAGACATACGCCGCCTCATACCGCCACCGGCGCCTTGATCGCCGGGTGCGGGTCGTAGCCATCAATGCGGATGTCGTCGAACTGGAAACCGAACAGGTCGCTCACCTCCGGGTTCAACCACAGCTTGGGCAGCGTGCGCGGTTCACGCGACAGCTGCTCGCGCGCCTGCTCGTAATGGTTCGAATACAGGTGCGCATCGCCCAGGGTGTGCACGAAATCGCCCACGCCCAGGCCGGTGGCCTGCGCCACCATGTGGGTCAGCAGCGCGTAGCTGGCAATGTTGAACGGCACGCCGAGGAAGATGTCGCCGCTGCGCTGGTACAGCTGGCAGCTGAGCTTGCCGTCCACCACGTAGAACTGGAACAGGTTGTGGCACGGCATCAGCGCCATCTGCGAAAGCTCGCCCACGTTCCAGGCGCTGACCACCAGCCGGCGCGAATCGGGGTTGCGCTTGATCTCGTCCACCAGCCACTGCATCTGGTCGATCTCGCGACCATCGGCGGTGGCCCAGCTGCGCCACTGCTTGCCGTAGACCGGGCCGAGGTCGCCGTTCTCGTCGGCCCACTCGTCCCAGATGCGCACTTGGTTGTCCTTCAGGTAGCCGATGTTGGTATCGCCCTTCAGGAACCACAGCAGCTCGTGGATGATCGAGCGTAGGTGCAGCTTCTTGGTGGTGACCAGCGGGAAGCCTTCGTTGAGGTCGAAGCGCATCTGCCAGCCGAACACGCTGCGCGTGCCGGTGCCGGTGCGGTCGCTCTTCTCGGTGCCATGCTCGAGCACATGCGAGAGCAGGTCGAGGTAGGCCTTCATGCCTTGCCCTCCGCGGCCACCATCGGCTGCGGCTGCAGCACCGGTGCGCGGCGCGACAGGGCCAGCAGCACCAGCCCGAAGGCGATGAGCGGCACGCACAGGATCTGGCCCTTGGTCAGCCAGCCGAAGGCCATGTAGATGCCGTTGTCGGGCATGCGCACGAACTCGACCGCGAAGCGGAAGATGCCGTACAGCAGGGCGAACAGGCCACCGATCAGGTAGCGGTGGCGCGGCTTGGCCGACACCGCCCACAGCACCACGAACATCACCAGGCCTTCCAGCGCCGCTTCATACAGCTGCGAGGGATGGCGGGCGTACTGGTTCAGCGCGCCGGTGGCGAACTGCGCCTGCAGAGTGGCGGTGTCAAGCTGGTTCAGCGGGGCCGGCAGGCCGGACGGGAACACCACGCCCCAGCTGCCATCGGTGTACTTGCCCCACAGCTCTGCGCCGATGAAGTTGCCGATGCGGCCGAAGCCCAGCCCAAGCGGCACCAGCGGCGCCATGAAATCCATGGTGTCGAAGAAGTGCAGCGCGTGCTTGCGCGACCACCACCAGCAGGCGGCGATGACGCCGAGCAGGCCGCCGTGGAAGCTCATGCCGCCATCCCACACCTTGAACAGCAGCAGCGGGTTGTGCAGGAAGTCGCCCAGCGCGTAGAACAGCATGTAGCCGATGCGCCCGCCCAGCACCACGCCGAGCATGGCGTAGAACAGCAGGTCGGAGAAACCGTTGGCATCGACGCCCGGCAGGCGGCCCTCGGCGATGCGCTTGCGGCCCAGCAGCCAGGCCGCGGTGAAGCCCAGCAGGTACATGATGCCGTACCAGTGCACCTTGATCGGCCCCAGCGAAAGGGCGATGGGGTCGATGTCGTGGAAATAGATCATGGAAGCTGCCTTGCGGGAGTACGGGTATTTTACGGCTCAACCCAGGATCTGCGGGGTGTCGGGCAGGCCGTCATCATCGGACCGCGTGGCCGCCGGGAAGTGCCCTTCCACCAGCGCGGAGACTTCATCGATGGCGCTGCGCAGCGCCTCGGCCGGGTTGGCCCCGCGCAGGCCCTCGCGCAGGTGGGTGCAGACCCGCTGCCACTGCGCTGGACTGACCCGGCCGTGCAGGCCGCGGTCAGCCACGATCTCGATGGCGTGGTCGGCCAGCAGCAGGTAGATCAGCACGCCGTTGTTGTGGTGGGTGTCCCAGGTGCGCAGCTGGGCGAAGGCCTGCTCGGCCGCCTGCCGCGGGGTCGTGCCCCGCCACAGCGCGTGCAGCGGCAGGTCCGCCTCCACCGCGAACATGACCTGGCCGCCATGGCGTGCCTCGCCGGCGGCAATGGCCTCGGTGATGGCCTGCAGGGTGTCCGGCGGGAAGGCCCGCCGCACCGAGGGCGCGACCACATGTCGGAGCAGGCGCCGGATCATCACCAGCCCCCCGAGGCGCCGCCGCCGCCGGAGCGGCCACCACCGCCACCCCAGCCGCCGCCGAAACCGCCACCGCCGCCGAAGCCACCGCCCCCACCCCAGCTGCCGCCTCCCCAGCCACCCCCGCCGGCATAGCGCCCGGGGTGGCCGGACAACATCGCCACGACCAGACCGACGATGCCGGCCACGCCGCTGGCCAGCAGGGTGGAGGTGAACAGGAACGCGGCCAGCGCCGCGCCGCCGCCGCCGAGCAGGCCGCGCAGCGGGCGTGGCACCCGCGAGAACACCCCGCGCAGCATGCTGCCCGCGAACACGCCGATGAACAGCGCCAGGATCCAGATATCGCCACCACCGCCCGGTTCGTGGCCGCGCTGGCCGCTGACCGGCGCCGGCAACGGCTCGCCATCGACCAGCTTCACCAGCACCGCCGTGGCGTCGGTGATGCCACCGGCGTAATCGCCGCTGCGGAAGCGCGGCACCAGGTACTCCTGGATGACCCGGTTGGCGATGGCATCGGGAATCGCGCCTTCCAGGCCGTAGCCCGGTTCGATGCGTACGCGCCGGTCGTCCTTGGCCACCACCAGCAGCACGCCGTCATCCACGCCCTTGCGGCCGATCTGCCACTGGTCGAAAACGCGGGTGGTGTACTGGGCGATGTCCTCGGGCTGGGTGCTGGGCACCACCAGCACCTGCAGCTGGCTGCCCTTGCGCTGCTGCAGGTCCAGTGCCTGCTGCACCAGCGCCTGCTTCTGCGCGGCATCGAGGGTGCCGGTGGTATCGACCACCGGCGAATCCAGCGCGGGAATCGGCGCCAGCGACTGCGCCTGCGACGCCAGCGGCAGCCACAGCAGGAACGCCAGCAGCAGTGCGGTGGCCAGGCGCATCGGTCAGTGCGCCGGCTGCGGTGCCGGCTGCTGCTGCGGCGTGGTGCCGAAGTCGACCACCGGCGCGTTGGAGATCTGCGCTTCGTTCTCGACGCTGAAGTTGGGCTTGGGCTGGTAGCCGAAGATCTTCGCGGTGACCAGCTGCGGGAACGAGCGGATGTAGGTGTTGTAGTCCTGCACCTGCTGGATGTAGCGGCCGCGGGCCACGGTGATGCGGTTCTCGGTGCCTTCCAGCTGTGCCTGCAGGTCGCGGAAGTTGGCGTCGGACTTCAGCGTGGGGTAGTTCTCGGTGACCACCAGCAGGCGCGACAGCGCGCTGCCCAGTTCGCCCTGCGCCTGCTGGAACTGCTTGAGCGAGGCAGGGTCATCGGCGTTGACGTTGATCTGGCCGACGCGCGAGCGGGCGTTGGTGACTTCGGTCAGCACGCGCTCTTCCTGGCTGGCGAAACCTTTGACGGTCTGCACGAGGTTGGGCACCAGGTCGGCGCGGCGCTTGTACTGGTTGAGCACTTCGGACCAGCTGGCCTTGACCGCCTCATCCTTCTGCTGGATGGCGTTGTAACCACAGCCGGAGAGCAGGGAGGCCATCAGCAGCAGGGGCAGGACGCGGGTGAGCAGGCGCATGGCGGGAGTTCCGGGTGGACTGGCTGCCGAGCATGCCATGGTTTGCGTTAACGCCGGCGTGGAGGTCGGGGTGTCGGCCAACGGGCTGGGCCCCCTCCGCGGTGGGGCTAGTGCATCTCGGGGTTGGTCGGGAGGGTGGGTTGGCTGGGGGACGCTGCAAGTACGTCCCTGTAAGCTCGGTCGCCGCATCCATGCGGCTCACGCCCCCAGCCAACCCACCCTCCCGACCATGGACGGTTTATCGGCACCGCGGGAAAGATCAAAAAGAGCAAGAGCAAGAGCAAAAGCCAAAGCCCATGCTTCAGGCATTCGTGCCGACCAACGGTCGGCACCCACCAACAGCCGAGTGGACCTGTCGGGGGTGGGGCTGTGTGGGCTTGCAGGACCGCAGGCGCCATGGATGGCGCCTACGAGCCCCCATGGACGGGTTTACGGCGTGTCCTGCAAGCCCACACCGCCCCGCCCAACCAGCAGAAAACCAGCACCGCTTTTGACGTTGACGTTGACGTTGATTCTGCGGGTGCAGGGCTGCAAGCCCTGCCGGAGCCCCACCCCCCTCAACAGGCCTGAGCCACCGGCGCGCGCGTCCGCCCCAGCCACGCCAGCAGCAACCCCGACACCGCCAGCAACCCACCGGCGAACGGAATCGCCGCATACCCCAGGCCCGCGCTGATCACCGCGCCACCCAGCGCCGCACCCACCGCGTTGCCCAGGTTGAACGCACCGACATTGATCGACGACGCCAGACCCGGCGCCTCGCTGGCCACCTGCATCACCCGGATCTGCAGCGGCGGCACCAGGGCAAAGGTCGCCGCACCGAACAGCAGGACACCGAGCGCCGCCGTGGCGTGGCTCATGAAGGCCAGCGGCAGCACGAACATCAGCACCGCCAGCACGGCCAACAGGATGCGCGTGGCGCCATCCAGCGACCAGTCCGCCATGCGCCCGCCGATGCCGTTGCCGACGGTGAAGCCAATGCCGATCAGCGCCAGCGACATCGCAATGAATGCATTCGACGCGCCCGTCAGTTCGCTCAGCACCGGCGCCACGTAGGTGTAGAGAGTGAACATCGCACCGGCACCCAGCACCGTGGTGGCCATCGCCAGCAGCACCTGCGGCTGCAGGATCGCGCGTATCTCGCGACGCACGTCCGGGCGTGCATCCGGCGCCGACGCCGGCAGTGCCAGGCCCAATGCGGTGATCGCAACCAGGCCCAGGACCGCCGTGCCGGCGAAGGACAGGCGCCAGCCCAGCTGCTGGCCGACCCAGGTGGCCAGCGGCACCCCACCGATGTTGGCGATGGTCAGGCCCATGAACATGGTGGCCACGGCGGCGGCCTGCTTCTCCTTCGATACCAGGCTGGCGGCGACCACGGCACCGATGCCGAAGAACGCACCGTGGTTGAGGCTGGTGACCAGGCGTGACAGCAGTAGCAGGCCATAGTTCGGCGCCAGCGCCGACAGCAGGTTGCCGACCACGAAGATCGACATCAGCAGCATCAGCGCGGTGCGCTTGCCGAACCGCCCCATCAACAGGGTCATCACCGGTGCGCCCAGCATCACGCCGACGGCATAGGCGGTGATCAGCATGCCGGCGGAAGGAATGCTCACGCCCACGCCATCGGCGATGACCGGCAACAGGCCCATCGGGGCGAACTCGGTGGTGCCGATGGCAAAGGCGCCGACGGCGAGGGCCAGCAGTGCGGCTCGGGAATTCATGGGGGTTCCTGTGGGGAGGAAACGGGAAGCTGCGTAGCCTGCGCGCTTTGCCGCCGCCGATTAAGCCTCGCCGCGGGAAAACAGTGTTGACCCCGGTTCACAGGTGGCGGCGTGATTCCGCCGGGCATGGCCCGGCGAGCGCAGCGGCCCCCACAACGCAGAACCCCCGGCAATGCCGGGGGTCCTGGATGGATCGTTTACCAGTTGCCGGCGCCCGGCACGTGGTGGTCGCGTGCGCGGCGGCGCATCAGCAGGTTCAGCCATTCCACCAGCACCGAGAAGCCCATCGCGGCGTAGATGTAGGGCTTGGGCACGTGCACGTCCAGGCCGTCCAGGATCAGCACCGCACCGATCAGCAGGATGAAGGCCAGGGCCAGCATCTTCACTGTCGGGTTGGCATCGATGAAACGGCCCAGCGGGTTGGCAGCCAGCAGCATCACCAGCACCGACAGCAGGATGGCGGCGACCATCACCGGGATGTGGTCGGCGATGCCGACAGCGGTGATCACCGAGTCCAGCGAGAACACGATGTCGATGACCGCGATCTGCGCGATGACGTAGCCGAACACGGCCGAGGCCTTGGTGGTGCTGGGGTCTTCGTCCTCGCCACCGGTGATCAGTTCCTTGATCTCCATGAAGCCCTTGATGATCAGGAACAGGCCACCGACGATCAGCACCAGGTCGCGGATGGAGATGCCCATGCCGGCCACGGTGAACAGGTTCGCCGCCATGTGCGCCAGGTAGGCCAGCGATACCAGCAGGCCGATACGGGTGATGCAGGCCACGGCGATGCCGAGCTTGCGTGCGAACGGACGGCGCTCTTCCGGCAGCTTGCTGACGGCGATGGAGATGAACACCAGGTTGTCGATGCCGAGCACGATTTCCAGGGCGCTGAGGGTAAACAGGGTTACCCAGGCATTGGGGTCGGCGAGAAACTCAAAGGACATGGAAACTCTTCAGGACAGTGGGGGAATGGGGGTTCAGGCGTACGTGCCGGCCAACAGGTGGGGCACCACGACCAGTGCCCAGCACAGCAGCACGTTCATCATCAGCACGAACACCGCTGCCGAGCCCATGTCCTTGGCGCGGCCAGCCAGCTCGTGGATCTCCGCGCCGTAGCGCTCGATCACCGCTTCGATGGCCGAGTTGGCCAGTTCCATCGCCAGCACCAGCAGCATCGAGCCGATCATCAGCGCGCGCTCGACCGGGGTCTGGCCCAGCCACAGCGCCAGCGGGGCCAGCACTACCAGCAGGTAGACCTCCAGCCGGAACGAGGACTCGTGCAGCCAGGCGGCGCGCAGGCCCTGCCAGGACCAGCGGGCGGCCTGGAAGATGCGGCGCGGCCCGCGGGGCATGTGACCGAACTGATCAGCCACGGAGGAATTTTCCACCAACAGGGGCGCGGCGCAGCGACCGCTCAGACGCACGGCAGGCAATCATGGGTGCACAGGAATGGGCAGACAGCCCCCATTTTGCCACAAGGGCGGCAGCGGCACCCCGCGGCGGCCGGCCAACCACCCGCCATGGGCAAGCGCAGCACGGCGGCGAACTCCTATGATGGGTGTCCCCTGTCCCTACTGGAGCCGCTGATGACACTCGCCCGTACCTGTCTGCTGTCGCTTGGATTGCTGACCCTGGCCCCGCTGGCCCAGGCGTTGAGCCCGCCGGCCGCGCCGCGCGTGCCCGACCAGGTGTCCAACGTGGCCTGGGAAGGCGACATGGCCAGCTTCCTCAAGGCCGACCAGGGCAACCCGCCGCCGCGCGGTGGCATCGAGTTCATCGGCAGCTCCTCGATCCGCTTCTGGGGAAGCCTGGCCCAGGACTTCCCGGGCCAGCCGGTGTTCAACCGCGGCTTCGGTGGTTCGGAAGTGCGCGACAGCACCTGGTATGCCGACAAGATCGTGGTGCCCTATGCGCCGTGCAAGGTGTTCTTCTACGCCGGCGACAACGATCTCAACAGCGGCCGCAGCGCCACCCAGGTGCGCGATGACGTGGTGGCCTTCGTGCAGCGCGTGCACCGCGACCTGCCGAAGACCAAGGTGGAATACCTGTCGATCAAGCCCAGCCCGTCGCGCGCGCACCTGCTGCCGGCGATCAATCAGGCCAACGCGATGATCAAGGCCGCCCTGGCCAAGCTGCCCAATGCCGGCTACACCGACATCTACACCCCGATGCTGGGCGCCGATGGCCAGCCGGACGCGAAGCTGTTCCGCGAGGACATGCTGCACATGACCCCGGCCGGCTATGCGATCTGGACCAAGGCCGTGGCACCGAAGGTCAACTGCAACTGAGCAAAGCGTGCGCCGGGCCATGCCCGGCGACGCGGCAGGCATGGGGTCAGAGCCCGTTGCGTTGCAACGGGATCCGACCCCGGTAGCGCCGGGCCATGCCCGGCGTCGGGATCAGCGGAAAACGACCGTCGCTTCGGTGCCCTTGCCGGGCTCGCTGGCGAGACTGACCTTCCAGCCGAAGCGGTCGCACAGCCGGCGCACGATCGACAGGCCCAGGCCGGTACCCTGCGGACGATCCGGTTCCGCGCGGTAGAACGGCTCGAACGCACGGGCCAGCGCCTCGGCCGACATGCCGATGCCGGTATCACGCACCACCACCCGGTGAGATTCGACCTGCACGTCGATGCGGCCTTCGTCGGTGTAGTTGCAGGCGTTGCGCACCAGGTTGCTGACCACCACCTGCAGCACCCGCGGCGGCGCGTGCAGCTGCACCGGGCCGGCGCTGTGCAGGTGCACCGCCACCGGGCGGTTGCCCAGCAGTTCGTTGGCGTTGTCCACCTCGTAGCGGACGATGTCGTTGACATCGAACAGCTCGATCTGCGGCTCGATGTCGGCCTCGCGGGCCAGGATCAGGAACGCATCGATCACCGCCTCCATGTCCCGCCCGGCCCGCTGGATGCGCTGCAGGCTGCGGCGCAGGCGCGGTTCCAGGGTCTCGTCGCCCAGTGCCATGTCGCTGGCTACGCGGATCACGGTCAGCGGCGTGCGCAGTTCGTGGCTGGCATCGCGGGTGAAGTTGCGCTCGCGGGCCACATGGTCGGTGACCCGGTTGGCCAGTGAATGCAGCGCCGCCGCCAGCTGGCGGGTCTCGCCCTGCATGTCGCCCGGCAGCTTGTCCGGCTCCAGGTCGGCCGCCTCGGGGTGGCCCGGGTCCCAGCGCGACACGCGCCGCGCCAGCCAGTTCACCGGCGACACCAGGCGCTTGGACGCGCGGTAGGTCACCCAGCTGGCGCCGTAGACGGCCAGCAGGGTCAGCAGCACCGGCACGATGCCGAACCAGAACGCCAGCATTTCCGCGCGCGAGCGCAGGAACACCAAGTACAGGCGGCCCTGCGGCCGGGCATCGACCAGCACCAGCTGGTCATCGCCGGGCAGTTCGTGGAAACCGGGTTCCAGCGTTCGCAGGTTGGCCGGGAGCGACAGGCTGGAGCGCCCGCGCTCGAGCAGGTACCCGCGGATGTTCTGGGTATTGGGGGGCGGCTGCGCGGGCGAGGCCTCGTGCAGCGTCCAGTAGTAGGCGGCCTCTTCGCGCAGGGCGGCGCCCACCAGGCTGTGCTTGATCACCAGCGAGACCAGCCAGGCGCCCAGCAGGATGCCTACGCTGGCCAGCACTGCCTGCAGGATGAAAGCGATACGGATCTTGCGCGGCAGGCCGTGCGGCATTGCGGGGTCCCGGTTGAAGCGCTGCGATTATAGGCAGCGCGCCGTGCCGGCGACGTGCACGGTGGATGACCACCCCTGCGGCCGACGGCCCGTCCCCTGCCCCGCGACCCGGCCGAAGCCGGGGCGGGCCTGTTCCTGTACCGGCACTGCTCAGGCCATGGGCTGGGCAATGTCGGCGATGCGGTAACCGGCACTCTGCACGGTATGCAGCAGCGGACGGTCGAACGGCTTGTCGATGATCTTGCGCAGGTTGTACAGATGGCTGCGCAGGGTGTCCGAATCCGGCAGCCCGTTGCCCCAGATCTCGCGTTCGATTTCCTGGCGGGTGACCACGCGGGGCGATTCCCGCATCAGAATGGTCAGCAGGCGCAGGCCGATCGGCGAAAGCTGCAGTTCGGTACCGGCGCGGGTGGCCCGCATGCTGACCGGATCGAGCACCAGGTCGGCGACCTTGAGCACTTCCGAACCGACCTGGCGACGTTCGCGGCGGATCAGCGCGCGCAGGCGGGCTTCCAGTTCCTGGATGGCGAACGGCTTGGTCAGGTAGTCATCGGCACCAAACCCCAGGCCGGTGAGCTTGTCGTCCAGCGTGTCGCGCGCGGTCAACATCAGCACCGGGGTCGACTTGCGGGCATCGTTGCGCAGGCGGCGGCACACTTCGATGCCATCCAGGCGCGGCAGCATCAGGTCCAGCACGACAACGTCGTAGCTGTTCTCAGCCGCCAGACGGTAGCCGTCCAGGCCATCCTGCGCATAGTCCACCTCGAAGCCACGGCCTTCCAGGTATTCGCCGATCATCTCGGAGATGTTGCGGTTGTCCTCGACCACCAGCACCAAGCCGGAAGTCTCCTTCGTCTGACGCATGTGAGTACCTCTTTCTTCAGCTTTGTGAAACATGCCCGATCGACGGTGGACGCGATGTGAAGTTCCGTCAAGACGCAGAAAAAATTTTCACAGCAGGGGTTTGAGCAGCGGCCAGACGTTGTCCAGGACCTTCGGCTGGGCCTGCGCGGTGGGGTGCAGGCCGTCGGCCTGCATCAGCCCCGGCTGCAGGGCCACGCCCTCCAGCAGGAACGGCAGCAGCGGCACCTTGTACCTGTCGGCCAGCGCGCGGTAGGCGGCGGCCAGGCGCTGGCGGTAGGCCGGGCCGTAGTTGGGCGGCACGTCGATGCCCAGCAGCAGCACCTTGGCCCCGGCGGCGCGGCTGGCCAGCAGCATCTTTTCCAGATTGCCCTGCACCTGCGCCGGGGTCAGCCCGCGCAGGGCATCGTTGCCGCCCAGGGCAATGACCACGACGGTCGGCTTCTCCTTGGCCAGCAGGCCCGGCAGGCGGGTCAGCGCGCCGGCGGTGGTTTCCCCGCTCATGCTGGCGTTGACGATGCGGGGCGGCGTTTTCGACTGCTGCCTGACCCGCTTGTCCAGCAGGGTGACCCAGCCCGCGTCGGCCGGGATATTGTGGGCAGCACTGAGGCTGTCACCGAGCACCAGCACCGTGCCGGCCGGACCTTTGGCACACGCCAGCCCGGACCACAGCAGCAACCCTAGCAGCAGCACCATCATCGTGCCGGCTTGCCGGCTCCATCCTGTAATGCGCATTGGAGTCTCCTCATCGACAGCCTGTCCCCCCGCAGCGCGTCCGTCGCCATCGCCGTCGACCAGGTCGGCAAATCCGTGCATGGCCCGGAGGGTGAAGTCCACATACTGGACAACATCACCCTCACGGTACATGAAGGCACCAGCGTGGCGATTGTCGGGGCCTCCGGTTCCGGCAAGACCACCCTGCTCGGCCTGCTGGCCGGGCTGGACCTGCCCAGCCGTGGCGGTATCACCCTGGCCGGGCAGGCGCTGGGCGCACTGGACGAGGAAGCCCGGGCGCAGCTGCGCGCACGCGAAGTGGGCTTCGTGTTCCAGAGCTTCCACCTGCTGCCGGCGCTGACGGCGGCCGAAAACGTCGCACTGCCGCTGGAACTGGCCGGCCGCGAGGACCGCGCGCGGGTCGATGAGGTGCTGGCCCAGGTCGGCCTCTCGCACCGCGCCCGCCATTACCCGCGGCAGCTGTCCGGCGGCGAGCAGCAGCGCGTGGCCCTGGCCCGCGCCTTCGTCACCCGCCCGCGCATCCTGTTCGCCGATGAACCCACCGGCTCGCTGGACCAGGCCACCGGCCAGCACATCAGCGACCTGCTTTTCGAACTCAATGCCGGCAGCGGCACCACCCTGGTGCTGGTTACCCACGACCTGCGCCTGGCCCAGCGCTGCCAGTACATCCACCGCATCGACAGCGGTCGCCTGCAGGCGGTCGAGTACGGGGCACAGGCATGAACCTGCTGTGGCACGCCTGGCGCGCGCTGCGCCGCGAAGCCCTGGCCGGTGACCTGCTGACCGTGTTCGCCGCGCTGGTGCTGGGCGTGGCGGTGATGACCGCCGTCGGCACCCTGGTGAACCGGGTCAACCTGGCCCTGACCGGCAGCGCGGCCGAGATGCTGGGCGGCGACCTCGGCGTGGCCGGGCGCAGCGATCCGCCCGCGGCCTTCGCCGAAGAAGCGCAGCGGCGCGGCCTGGCGCATACCCGCATCGCCGGCTTCGGCAGCGTGCTGTTCAACGGTGATGCCAGCCAGATGGCCAGCATCAAGGCGGTGCAGGCCGGCTACCCGCTGCGCGGCACGCTGCGGGTGCGGGCCACGCCGGGCGGCGCGCTGATCGCCGATGCCGGCATGCCGCCGCAGGGCCAGACCTATGCCGACCCGCGCCTTCTGCAGGCGCTGGGCCTGAAGGTCGGTGACGCGCTCGAGTTTGGTGCCGGCACGCTGCGCGTGGCCGGCATCATCGAGGCCGAGCCGGACAGCGGTGGCGACCTGCTGACGCTCTCCCCCACCCTGCTGGTCAACCGCGCCGACGTCGATGGCACCGGCCTGCTCGGGCCGGGCAGCCGCATCAACTACCGGCTGATGGTGGCCGGTGCACCCGACCAGGTGGCCGCGTACCGGCAATGGCTGCTGCCGCAGGTGAAGGGCATGCGCCTGCTGAGCGTGGACGACACCCAGCGTGGCGTGCGCCAGGCGTTTGATCTGGCCGGCCGCTTTCTCGGTCTGAGCGCGCTGCTGGCGGTGCTGCTGGCCGGCGTGGCCACCGCGCTGGCGGCTAACCGCTTCGCGTTGCGCCGCATTGACCAGGTGGCGATCCTGCGCTGCATCGGCGCACGCCAGCGCGACATCCTCGCTGGCCTGGCGCTGCAGCTGCTGATGCTGGCGGTGCCGGCCTGCGCGCTCGGCATCGGCCTGGGCATGGCCGCGCAGGAAGGCCTGGTGCAGGTGCTGGGCAGCCTGGTGCCGCAGCGCCTGCCGCTGCCCGAGGCCACCCCGGCGCTGACCGGCGCGGGCATCGGCCTGCTGCTGTTGTTCGGCTTCGGCCTGCCGCCGCTGCTGCGCCTGCGCGGGGTGCCGCCGATGCGCGTACTCAACCGCTCCTTCGCCGCCCTGCCGCCGGCCTCGCTGCTGGCCTATGTAGCTGCGCTGGCGGCCAGCCTGGTGCTGGCGGTGCAGGTCACCGGTGACCTGAAACTTGCGCTGTGGGTGCTGGGCGGCCTGGCTGCGCTGGCGCTGGCCGCCGGCGTGGTCGGCTTCGGCCTGCTGCAGCTGCTGCGCGGTGTGCAGCACCGACTGCATGGCAACTGGCGGCTGGGCCTGGCCGCGCTGACCCGGCGGCGGATGCTGGCGGTGATGCAGCTGGTGGGCCTGTCGCTGTCGCTGTGCGCGCTGCTGCTGCTGGCGGTGACCGGCCCCGGCCTGCTGCAGCAGTGGCGCGAGCGCCTGCCGGAGAACACGCCCAACTACTTCCTGATCAACATCCAGCCCGAGCAGCGCGACAGCGTACTGGCCGCGCTGCAGGGGCTGGGCGCGGCCGATGCCAACGTTGAACCGATGGCCACCGGCCGCCTGATCGCGATCAACGGCAAGCCACCGCTGCGCGTGGACCGTGCGCCGGGGCAGAACGGCCAGACGGCACAGGGCGATGGCCAGCGCGATGACGATGACGAGAACCGGCCATTGAACTTCAGCTGGCGCAGCACCTTCCCGCCGGCCAACACGCTGCTCAACGGCACGTTCTGGAAGGCCGACAGCACCGCGCCGGAGGCTTCGGTGGAGATCGGCTGGGCCAAGCGCTACAGCGTATACCCCGGTGATCGCATCACCATTGCCGTGGGCGAGCAGGAACGAGAGTTCACCGTCACCAGCGTGCGCAAGGCGGACTGGAATACCTTCCGCCCGAACTTCTTCGTGCTGCTCAATCCCAACGCGGTGGGCGATACGCCGCACAACCTGCTGTCGGCATTCCATCTGCCGGCCGGCAAGGCCGCGGGTCTGGGTGCGCTGGTGCGCGAACAGCCGAACCTGTCGCTGCTGGATGTGGACGCGGTGATCTCGCAGGTGCGCGAGGTGATGAACCGCGTCGCGCAGGCGGTGCAGCTGGTGATGGTGTTCAGCCTGCTGGCCGGCGTGCTGGTGCTGCTCGCCGCACTGCAGGCCACCGCCGGCGAGCGCCGCTACGACAGCGCAGTGCTGCGCACCCTGGGTGCTACCCGGCGCCAGCTGCGCGGTGCGGTGCTGGTGGAGTTCGGCGCGCTGGGTGCGCTGGCCGCATTGCTGGCCGTGGGTGCGGCGGCCGGCATCGGCGTGGCGGTATCGCAAAAGGTGTTCGAGCTGCCGCTGCTGCCGCCGTGGCCGGGCCTGCTGCTGGGCGGGCTGGTGGGCATCGGGCTGAGCCTGCTGGCTGGCTGGTGGGGCACGCGGGCGATCCTGCACACGCCGCCAGCGCTGGCCCTGCGCGAGGCCTGACGCGGCCGTGATACGCGCCGGGTGGGGCCGGCGGTATGCTGCGCGCCCCACCCGGTGAGATCGCCCGGATGCCCGGCACGTCGTTCGCTGCTGACCTGTACCCGGTGTTGCTGCTGCTTGGCAGCAACAGCTTCATGACCTTCGCCTGGTACGGCCACTTCAAATACAAGAGCGCGCCGCTGATGATGGTCATCATGGTCAGCTGGGGCATCGCCTTCTTCGAGTATTGCCTGCAGGTGCCCGGCAACCGCCTGGGCAGTGCGGTGTATTCGGCGCCGCAGCTGAAGGGATCGTGCTGGCCGCGTTTTTGATGTTCAGGGAATAAGGGCATCCACGCGTGGCGTGGATCTACCGACGCCCGCTTCCTGCGGCCCGGCGTTACCGGGCCTTTTGCACGAACTCGGCGAACACGGCGTCGATTTGCGCGTCCTTCACCTTCTTGCCCGACTGGATGTCGTCGGCCTGGGTGAACAGCGGGATGATCATTGCCATGCCATCGATCTTGCTCTTCAGGTGCACGCCCGGGGCCTGGGTCAGGAAGCCGTCCCAGCGCTGGCGCACCCTGGCCCAGTAGCCGGCGGTGCCCTTCCAGTAATCGCGCGCGGGGCTGAAGTCGACCTCGGTGGTCCGGAGGTAATCGTTGAAGCCGAACTCGCGGGCGATCTCGACCTGGCTGCCGTCGGCGTTGCGCTGCACCTTGGTGTTGAACTGCTCGTGGGTCCAGCCGTTCGGGGTGAGCGTGTGGCGGTTGACCACGGCCAGTGCGTTGTAGTCGCTGCGCTTGGTGTATTCGCGGCGCGGTAACGGGCGCCAGCTGATGTCGCTGGTCCAGGTCGGCACGTTGTTGTCGTAGCTCCAGGTGCCGGTGCCGCAGTAGCGCGGCGCGTCACTCACCTCGTACACGCACTGGGTCCACGCGCCCTGGTTGATGGCCGCCGGAATCGTGCGCACCTGCCAGGTCTGGTCGGCGCTGAACTCGAAGCGGTTGCGCGCTTCATACACCCAGTCCTGCCGCCAGTGCTTGGTGACGTGGCCGCTCTTCGCGTCCACCAGCAGGTGCTGCAGGACGATGCGCAGCGGGCTGTCCTCGACCACGATCACCACTTCGTTGCCGGCACTGCGCATGGCCGGCGCGCGCTCATAGCCGGGCTTCAGCAGCACGGTTTCATCGAAGGCGAAATCCACGGTGTATTCGCCCTGCATGGCCAGGACGCTGGCGTGGTCACGGGCGATATCGGTGGGCTGGGCGCGGGCGGCACCGGCGACGGCAAACAGCAGCATCACGCTGGCGGCGTGCGACTTCATCAGGGAGTTCCTTGGGGAGTATCAGGTTCGATGGGTGGCCATCCGTGGCCGCGATCGATCCATCAGGGTTCCATCAAACCGGTTTCAGAGGCGCACCAGCGGCAGGTCGCCGGTGAGACGCGGCGCGGGCCGGCGGGCGGCGTCGGCGCAGCAGCAGTCATCGATGGAGAGTTCGCCCTCGGCACCCTCCAGCCGTGCGATGCGGCGCGCGGTGGCCGCTCCCAGCGAGGACAGCGTGGACAGGCTGGCGGCCAGGGTGCTGCCATCGTCGGCGGCATGCAGGCGCAGCGCGCACAGGCGCCAGCGCTGGCCGCCCAGGTGGCCGGCCAGGCGCCGCCACAGGCGCTCCCCGACACTGCCTTCGGCATCGTGTTCCGGGCCCGGCGGCAGCGACGCCACCAGCCGGTCCCAGGCGAGGAAATCGCTGTCCGGCAGCAGGTACAGGCGCCAGACGCAGCGACCACGCCCATCGAGGAAGCACAGGCTTTCGCGCAGGCCTTCGCTGTCCACGCCCTGGCAGGCATGCACCGACACGGCCTGTCGCCAGCCACCCAGCTCACTGCTGTCGGCGTGGTACAGGCACAGCACGGTGCCCAACGCGGCCAGCTGCGCCGGCGTGGGCCAGGCCTGCAGCGCGTGGTGCGGCAGGAAGGACGACAGGCGACGGGCGGACAGGGCTCGGCTCATGGGATTCACCAGGACACGGCAGGGGTGGCCGACAGGGTCGGACCGGTGGCGTACGCGTCGCTTGGACGCGCGGCGAGGCAGCAGGTCATCGGCAAGGGCCTGACCAGGCAGAGGGGGAGCCCCCGGCCACCGGCACGCCAGGCGTGCACGGACAGCCGAGGGGGAGAGAGCGGGAGCGGACGGGTCGCCCACCCTGCCAGCGCTGCTGGCAGGAGGGAGGGAGGCGGGCGACCAGACCGCGTTACTTGGTCAGGATCAGCTTGTCGTTGCTGGTGTGGCGCAGCCGGTAGAAACGGTCGCCGTGCTGGATCAGGATTTCGCGGCGGCCCTTCAGCAGGGCTTCGCTGTCGATCACTTCTTCCGGCGGAACGACACGCACCGGACGGTCGCGCAGGGTCAGCGTTTCGGGGCGCAGCAGTACAGGTTGAGCATTCATGAGCATCTGGACTCGTGCGAGGGACACGTTAGATGATAATGATTCTCAGTTAACAATCAACAACCATTCTCAATTCCATTGATGAGATTTATGATCGATTTCTCAATTTCGATAGATCACATCAATGGAAGGTGCGGATCGGAAGCCGATCCGCACCGCCAGGCCCTCAGGCGAAGGCCGCTTCCACCTGCGCCCAGCCGGCATCGTCCACCTGCTGCAGCACGTCCAGCGCCTGCAGGTTCTGCAGCAGCTGGCTGACCCGGCTGGCGCCGAGGATCACGCTGGAGACATTCGGGTTGCGCAGGCACCAGGCGATGGCCAGGCTGGCCGGGGCATGGCCGAGCTCGGCGGCAACCTCGCTGAAGCGGCGCACCTGGGCCAGGCGCACAGCAGCGTTCGGGCCCAGCACCAGGTCCTGCAGCCAGCCCATGCCCTCGCGGCCCAGCCGGGCATCGGTGGGAATGCCCTGGTCGTACTTGCCGCTGAGCAGGCCCGAGGCCAGCGGCGAGAAGATGGTGGTGCCCAGCCCGGCGCTGGCATACAGCGGGGCGTACTCCACTTCCACCCGCTCGCGGTGCAGCAGGTTGTACTGCGGTTGTTCCATCGACGGCGCCTGCCAGTTGTGGCGGGCGGCGATGTCCACCGCCTCCTCGATCTGCGTGGCCGACCACTCCGAGGTGCCCCAGTACAGCACCTTGCCCTGCCGGACCAGCGTGTCCATGGCATGCACGGTCTCGGCGATCGGCGCGTCCGGATCCGGGCGGTGGCAGTAATAAAGGTCGAGGTAATCCACCCGCAGGCGCTTGAGGGCGGCATGGCAGGCGTCGGTCACATGCTTGCGCGACAGGCCACGCTGGGTCGGGCGCGGGTCCTTGGCGCTGCCGAAGAACACCTTGCTGGACACGCAGTAGCCATCGCGCGGCAGGCGCAGGTCGGCAATCACGTCGCCCATCACCTGCTCGGCGCGGCCGTTGGCGTAGCCCTCGGCGTTGTCGAAGAAGTTGATGCCGTGATCCCAGGCGGCGGCTACCAGGTTGCGGGCCTCGTCACGCGGCACCTGGTCACCAAAGGTCACCCAGGCGCCGAAGGACAGGGCGGACACCGGCAGGCCGGTGGAGCCAAGGCGACGGTAGAGCATGCGATTCTCCTGTTGCAGGCCCGCATACGGGCCGGGATCGAGCCCCATTCTACCCGCCCCCGTCGGCGGCAAGCCCTTGCCGTTGCTGGCCTGATCGGTGCCGATGGGCCCGCGCACGCCGCTTTTCCTTGCCCCAGCCCCGGCCCTGCACTAGGCTTCCCGTTTTTCGCGCGCCCCCGGGGGGAGCTCTCATGGTCGAAGGTTTGGGCAGGATCGGCTTCGGCCTTTTCGGGTTGGCGGTGCTGATCGGCATCACCTGGCTGTTTTCCAACAACAAGCGCGCGGTGGACTGGAAGCTGGTCATCACCGGCATCACCCTGCAGATCGCCTTCGCGGCGCTGGTGATCCTGGTACCGGGCGGGCGTGACGTGTTCGATGCCCTGGGCAAGGGCTTCGTCAAGATCCTCAGCTTCGTCAACGAGGGCTCGGGCTTCATCTTCGGCTCGTTGATGGACACCCAGAACTACGGCTTCATCTTCGCCTTCCAGGTGCTGCCGACCATCATCTTCTTCTCGGCGCTGATGGGCGTGATGTACCACCTGAACATCATGCAGGGCATCGTCCGCGTGATGGCGTGGTCGATCACCAAGGTCATGCGCGTGTCCGGTGCGGAAACCACCAGCGTCTGCGCCAGCGTCTTCATCGGCCAGACCGAGGCGCCGCTGACCGTTCGCCCGTACATCGCCAAGATGACCCAGTCCGAGCTGCTGACCATGATGATCGGCGGCATGGCGCACATCGCCGGCGGCGTGCTGGCGGCCTACGTGGGCATGCTTGGCGGCGGTGACCCGGCGCAGCAGGCCTTCTACGCCAAGCATCTGCTGGCGGCCAGCATCATGGCGGCCCCCGCCACCCTGGTCGTGGCCAAGCTGCTGATCCCGGAAACCGGCACCCCGCTGACCCGCGGCACGGTGAAGATGGAAGTCGAGAAGACCTCCAGCAACATCATTGACGCGGCTGCGGCCGGCGCCGGCGACGGCCTGAAGCTGGCGCTGAACATCGGTGCGATGCTGCTGGCCTTCATCGCCCTGATCGCCCTGCTGAACGCCCCGCTGACCTGGATCGGTGATGTCACCGGCCTGGCCGCCGCCATCGGCAAGCCGACCAACCTGTCGACCATCTTTGGTTACGTGCTGGCCCCGATCGCCTGGGTCATCGGCACCCCGTGGGCCGATGCCACCACCGTCGGCTCGCTGATCGGCCAGAAGGTCGTCATCAACGAGTTCGTGGCCTACACCGAGCTGTCGCAGATCGTGAACGGCCAGATCGCCGGCGTGTCGCTGTCCGACGAAGGCCGCCTGATCGCGACCTACGCCCTGTGCGGCTTCGCCAACTTCAGCTCGATCGCCATCCAGATCGGCGGCATCGGCGGCCTGGCCCCGGAACGTCGCCACGACCTGGCCAAGTTCGGCCTACGCGCGGTGCTGGGCGGTACCATCGCCACCTTCATGACCGCGACCATCGCCGGCGTGCTGACGCACTTCAGTTGAACCCTTGTTTGAGAAGAAATCCCCTATGAGCAGCAGTGTCGTTGTCGTCGGTTCCTTCAATGTCGATCACGTGTGGCGGTGCGAAGCGCTGCCGGCGCCGGGCGCGACCATTGCCGGCCGCTACAGCACCGGCCCGGGTGGCAAGGGCTTCAACCAGGCCGTGGCTGCCTGCCGGGCCGGCGCCGACACCACGTTCGTGTGCGCGCTCGGCGATGATGTCGGTGGCGCCACGGCGCGTGACCTGGCCGCGCAGGATGGCTTCGCGCTGATCGCCGAGGCCAGCAGCGAGCCGACCGGCACCGCCGGCATCTACGTCGATGCCCGTGGCCGCAATACCATTGTCATCGGCCCCGGCGCCAATGCCGCGCTGAGCACCGCGTTCCTGGAACAGCAGCAGGCGCTGCTGGCCGGTGCCAAGGTGGTGCTGGTGCAGCTGGAATCGCCGGTGCAGACCATCGAAGCCGCGCTGGCTGCGGCGCGCGAAGCCGGTGTCACCACCGTGCTGAACGCCGCACCGGCCGACGCCCCGTCCAGCATCGGCCTGCTGAAGCTGGCCGACGTGCTGACCCCGAACGAGACCGAGTTCGCTTCGCTGCTCGGCCGCCATGTGGGTGAGCGTGTGGATGCCGACGACGTGGCTGCGCTGGATGGCGCCAGCCTGCACGCGCTGTGCCGCAAGCTGGTTGGCAACGGCACCGTGGTGGTCACCCTGGGTGCGGTGGGCGTGTTCGTTTCGCACGCCGACGAGAATCTGCGTGGCGACACCCAGCCGTACTACCGCGTGGGCGCCGAACAGGTGCAGGCCATCGACACCACCGGTGCCGGCGATGCCTTCAACGGTGCGCTGGCGGCCTCGATCGCCCAGGTGCCGGACGCGCCGTTTGCCCGCCACGTGCGCTTCGCCAACCAGTTCGCCGGCCGATCCACCGAGAAGGAAGGCGCCGCTGCGGCGATGCCGCGCTTCACCCCGGCCGACGCTGAAGTCAAATAACGCTTCGCTGCTGAAGTAGATCCACGCCATGCGTGGATGAGAAGCCCGGGCATGCAGATGCCCGGGCTTTTTTGTGCCCAGCCGCCCACCATGACCGGCCCATGGGGGCGGCGGAAGCGACCATCAAGCATCTGCTGATGCCGGTGTGGCATGAGGTCGGTCCGGATTGGCCTGAACAGGGCCGCCCTTGGCGGCGCGGCGGCGGGCCCTGCGGCCTACAATGTGCACATGCAGATCGGCCCGTACACCATTGCCCCCAACGTCGTGCTGGCCCCCATGGCCGGCGTCACCGACAAGCCCTTCCGCCTGCTGTGCAAACGGCTGGGCGCGGGTCTGGCCGCCTCGGAAATGACCATCAGCGACCCGCGCTTCTGGACCACGCGCAAGTCGATCCACCGCATGGACCACGAGGGCGAGCCGGCGCCGATCAGCGTGCAGATTGCCGGCACCGAGCCGCAGCAGCTGGCCGAGGCGGCGCGCTACAACGTCGACCACGGCGCTCAGATCATCGACATCAACATGGGTTGCCCGGCCAAGAAGGTGTGCAACGCCTGGGCCGGCTCGGCGCTGATGCGCGATGAACTGCTGGTGGCGCGCATCCTCGAAGCCGTGGTCAACGCGGTGGACGTGCCGGTCACCCTGAAGATCCGCACCGGCTGGGACTGCGACCATCGCAACGGGCCCGTGATCGCGCGCATCGCCGAGGACAGCGGCATCGCCGCGCTGGCCGTGCACGGCCGCACCCGCGACCAGCATTACACCGGCCAGGCCGAGTACGGCACCATCGGTGAGATCAAGTCCGCGCTGCGCATCCCGGTCATCGCCAACGGCGATATCGATTCGCCGCAGAAGGCCGCCCATGTGCTGCAGCAGACCGGCGTGGACGCGGTGATGATCGGCCGTTCCGCGCAGGGCCGGCCATGGATCTTCCGCGAAGTGGCGCACTACCTGGCCACCGGCCAGGAACTGCCGCCGCCCTCGCTGGAGGAAGTGCGCGACATCCTGCTGGGCCACCTGCATGCGCTGCACGCGTTCTACGGTGAGCCGCAGGGCGTGCGCATCGCCCGCAAGCACCTGGGCTGGTACGCCAAGGACCGGCCGGAGAACGCCGCCTTCCGCGCGGTGGTCAACCGCGCCGAGGACCCGGCCAGCCAGATCGCGCTGACCACCGAGTATTTCGACCGCCTGATTGCCGGGGAACCGGCGATGCCCTCCGCTGCCTGATGCCACGACCATGACGCCGCCGATCTCTTCCCCGACCTACCTGCACGGTTTTTCCGGCACCGAACAGCAGCGCCTGATGACCCAGGCGCGCCTGCTGGAATCGAGCATCTTCAGCCAGATCGACTACACCGGTGCGCGCCATCTGCTGGAAGTCGGCAGCGGCGTCGGTGCGCAGACTGAAATCCTGCTGCGCCGTTTCCCCGAGCTGCACGTCACCGGCGTGGACCTGAGCGAGGCGCAGCTGGCCACCGCGCGTGAGAACCTGGCGCGCACGCCGTGGTGCAGCGACCGCTACACCCTGCAGCAGGCCGATGCCGGCGAACTGCCGTTCGAGGCGCGCAGCTTCGATTCGGCCTTCCTGTGCTGGGTGCTGGAACACGTGCCCTCCCCTGCCCGCGTGCTGAGCGAAGTGCGCCGCGTGCTGGCCCCGGGCTCGCCGGTCTACATCACCGAGGTGATGAATGCCTCGTTCCTGCTGGATCCGTATTCGCCGCACATCTGGCGCTACTGGATGGCCTTCAACGATTTCCAGCACGACCACGGCGGCGACCCGTTCGTCGGCGCCAAGCTCGGCAACCTGCTGCTGGCCGGTGGCTTCCGCGACGTGCACACCGAGATCAAGACCATCCACCTGGACAACCGCGAACCGGCACGCCGCAAGACGATGATCGCGTTCTGGGAACAGCTGCTGCTGTCGGCCGCCGACCAGCTGCTGCAGGCCGGCGCCGTCGACGAGGAAACCGTGGAGGGCATGCGCCGCGAATTCCGTCTGGTGCAGAACGACCCGAACGCGGTGTTCTTCTATTCGTTCGTGCAGGGCCGCGCGACGGTGTACTGATGTACCGCCCGCGCGATGCGCGGGTTCACGGGTCGATGTGCAGGGTCGCCGCCGGCGGCGCCTGCCAGATCCGCTGCCACATCACCGCCAGCCGGTGCCCGGCATCGGCGCGTGCGGCCGGGCTGCTGTAATCCATGCGCTGCTGCTGCGGCACGATCGCCCGCCACTGCCCGTCCACCTGCTCGGCCACCGCGAAGTTGAAGGTGTAGTCCGGCTCCAGGCCCATGCGCAGGTCGCTCAGCACCAGCTGGTTGTCCACCACCTGCGCGCGCATGAAGCCGCGGTTGAACCACTGCAGCCGCTGCACGGCCGGAATCGCGGACGCTTCGCGCAGCGCCTGCACGTTGGACGGGTAGCCTTCAAACCGCATCGGCCCGTGGTCGGCCACCAGCGAACGGTCGCCCACCACGTAGCCGCTGGGCGTCATCGCCACCACCCGCCACAACAAGGTGTTGAAGGGCATCGGCACCGAGAACCGCGGCGCATCGCCCAGGCCCATCGCGGCCAGGCTCTGCTGTGCGGCGCGGTCGACCTGGGCCTTGGCCACCAGGCCCCAGCCCAGGTAGGCCGTGCTGGCCAGCAGCGAGACGCCCAGCACCTTGCCCGCCCAGGGCCGTGCGCGCGCGAACCAGGCCACGACGCAGCCCAGCAGCAGCCACACGGTGTAGGCCGGATCGATGATGAAGACGCTGGAACCCATGGTCGGATGCGGCCGCAGCGGCCACCACAGCTGGGTGCCGTAGACGGTGAACGCATCCAGCAGCGGATGGGTGACCAGGGCCAGCTGGATCGCCCAGAACCAGCGCGCCGGTGACTGCGCCACGCGGCCTTTGCCGAAGCGCTTGAACAGCCACCAGATCAGCGCCGCCACCCACGGCAGCACCAGCAGCGAATGGCTGAAGCTGCGGTGGTCGACCATGTTGGCCACCGGGTCGGCCGCGGCGAAGCCGAGCCACAGGGCATCGAGGTCGGGGAGCGTGCCGAGTGCGGCACCGGCCAGCAGGGCCGCACGGCGGTGGCCGGGCGGAGCGATGGCGGCAGCGACGGCACCACCGAGAACGATCTGGGTCAACGAGTCCATTCGCTGATGCTAGCCGCTTGCGCGTGGTGTATGTAGAGCCGAGCCGATGCTCGGCGGCTATTCGTTTGGCGCCACGACAGCCGAGCATGGGCTCGGCTCTACAGAAGGCAGGCGCTACGCCGCCTGCGACATCCGCACGCCGGGCAGTTCCACCAGGGTCTGCCCATGGTGGTCCAGCAGGCGCAGCGCGCCATCATGATCCTCGGCCAGCGCGGTCAGGCTTTCCACCCAGTCGCCGTCGTTCGCATAGACCAGCCCATCGCGCTCGACCAGCGCCGCACGGTGGATGTGGCCGCAGATGATGCCGTCCAGCCCGCGCCGGCGCACATCATCCAGGCCGGCCTGGACGAAGCGCTCGATGTAGCGCTCGGCGGCGCCGCTGCGCTTCTTCAGGAATTCGGACAGCGACCAGTAGCGCATGCCCAGCCGGCGCCGCACCGCGTTCAACGCCTGGTTGCCGGTGAGGATGCGGTAGTACAGCCAGTCGCCGAAGCGCTCCTGCAGGCCACCGAACTGGGTCACGCCGTCGTAGTCATCACCGTGCGCCACCAGCAGGCGGCGGCCGTCGGCGGTCACATGGATGGCGCGGCGGCGCACCTGCATCGCCGGCAGCATCAGCCCGCACACATGGCGCAGCGAGGCATCGTGGTTGCCGGGGATGTAGATGATCTCGGTGCCAGCGCGGCGCAACGCATGCAGTGCCTGGATCACCTCGCTGTGCGAAGCGCGCCAGTTGGCACGGCGGTGCGCCATCCACCACAGGTCGATGATGTCGCCGACCAGGTACAGCCGCTCGCAGCGCAGCTGGCCGAGGAAGGCGGCCAGTTCGGCGGCGTGGCAGTGGCGCGACCCGAGGTGCACATCGGAGACGAACACTGAACGCCGGTGCGGCGACAGGTTCGCCAGCGCGCTCATGCCGGCATCCCCGCGTCGCGCAGGTAGCGTTTGCGTTTGTTTGGCCGGATCGCCTGCAGGTCCACTTCGATCAGGCCGTCGATCGAATCGCTGAAATCCGGATCGACGCCGAACGCCAGGAAGCGCGCGCCGCCGGGTTCGCACAGATCGGTGTACTGGCGGTACAGCGTCGGCACACCCGTGCCCAGTGCGGCCAGGTTGGCCTTCAGCACGTCGAAGGCGGCGCCCGTGTCGAGTTCGCCAAAGCTGGGCGGTGCGGCGAAATACTGGAACGGCTGGTTGGATTCGACCAGGCCGCTGCGGCCGCCGTAATACCGCTGGTAGTAGGCCACCAGCTGCTCGCGTGCCTCGCGTGGCAGCGCGGCGCTGATCGACACCGCGCCGAACAGGTAGCGGATGCCCGGCTGGCACTGCAGGTAGGCGCCGATGCCCTGCCACAGGTAATCCAGGCTGCGGCTGCCCCAGTAATCGGGCACCACGAAGCTGCGGCCCAGTTCCAGGCCTTCGGCGATGCGGGTGATGGCATCGTCGGAATAGCGGAACAGCGAGGCGCTGTAGAGCCCGGCCAGGCCGCGGCGGGCCAGCGCCTGTGCGCCGCGCATGATGCGGTAGGCACCGGCGATGCGCTGTGCGCTGCCGTCCCAGATGACGATGTGCTGGTACTGCAGGTCGTAGTCGTCCAGGTCGCGGCTGCGGCCGGTGCCCTCGCCCACCTGGCGGAAGGTCAGTTCACGCAGCCGGCCCAGCTCGCGCAGCAGCGCAGAGTCGGCCGTGCAGGTGGCCAGCAGGATCTGCTTGCCGTCGCCGGTCTGGCCCAGCACCGTGGCCCGGGCAATGTCGGCGGCCACCTGCGCCGGCGGCACCGGGGCGGCCAGCGGCTCGGGGCCGGCCAGCAGGCTGCCGGTGGCACTGTCCGCGGGGCCCAGCGCATACAGCGCGCGGCGCACGGCCAGCAGCTGCGCGCCGGGGTCGCCCTGGCCCAGCTGCATCGGCTGGCCGATGCGCAGGCGCAGCGGGCGGCCACGGCGGGCGAACATCTCGCGGGCCAGCAGGGCGGTGCCGGCCGGCTTGAACAGGGTCGAGGCACCGTAGAACAGCGCCGAATTGCGCGCTTCCACCCGCACCGGCAGCACCGGCGCCCCGGCGGCGCGGGCGAAACGAACGAAGCCACGCTGCCAGCGCCCATCGCGGATGCCCTGCAGCGACAGCCGCGATACTTCGCCGGCCGGGAACACGATGACGCACTGCTCGGCGTCCAGCGCCTCTTCCACCGCGTGCAGGCTGCCACGCTGGACCTTGCCGCCGAGGATGCGCACCGGCAGCAGCAGGTCCTGCAGCGGGCCGATGGCGCCCAGCAGATCGTTGGCGACGATGCGCACGTCGCGCCGGACCCGGCCGACCGCGTCCAGCAGGGTCAGCGCGTCCAGCGCACCGGAAGGATGGTTGGCCACGATCAACAGGCGGCCGCTGGCCGGGATCCGGGACAGGTCCAGCAGATCGACCTGGTAGCCGCTTTCGAGGAACTCCAGGCCGGCGGCGACGAAGTCGAAGCCGCGCAGATCCGCGCTGCGCTGCAGGAAGGACTCCACCCGGTCCAGCCGCGACCAGCGGCCCACGCTGCGCAGCAGGGGCCGCGCCAGATACCCGCGGCGGCCGCGGAACCAATCGGGGAAATGTTGCTGCAAGCGCTGCTCGAGTTCCTGCATGGCGTGCTCACTGATGCCCGGCGGCCGGATTGGCCGAGAGCCTGCGCCCGCCACGCGGCAGCCAGATGGCGGTTTGGCGGCAGAACGATGACGGCCCCGGCCAGTGGGCCCGGGCCGTGAAGGCCGCCCGCCAATGGTCACGCCAGTGGAACACTGTCTGCGCACGATGGGCCCCGGGGCTCCGCCAAGCCTTGTCGTGGTGGGCACAACACCTTAACCACCGGCAACCCATACGGGTTCACAATGCACAGGCGGCGCACCCCGTGTATGATGCGCGCCCATCTTTCCATCCGAATCAAGGGATATACCGCCTGATGTCCAGCTATCTCTTCACCTCCGAGTCGGTCTCCGAAGGCCATCCGGACAAGGTTGCCGACCAGATCTCCGATGCGGTGCTGGACGCGATCCTGACCCAGGACCAGCGCGCCCGCGTGGCCTGCGAGACCATGGTCAAGACCGGTGTTGCCATCGTCGCCGGTGAAATCACCACCAGCGCCTGGATCGACCTGGAAGCCCTGACCCGCAAGGTCATCACGGACATCGGCTACGACAGCTCCGACGTCGGCTTCGACGGCGCCACCTGCGGCGTGCTGAACCTGATCGGCAAGCAGTCGCCGCACATCGCCCAGGGCGTGGACCGCAAGAAGCCGGAAGAAATGGGCGCTGGCGACCAGGGCCTGATGTTCGGCTACGCCACCAACGAGACCGACAGCTTCATGCCGGCCGCGATCCACCTGTCGCACCGCCTGGTGGAACAGCAGGCCAAGATCCGCAAGAAGCGCAACTCGCCGCTGTCCTGGCTGCGCCCGGACGCCAAGAGCCAGGTCACCCTGCGCTATGAAAACGGCGTGGTCTCGGCCATCGACGCCGTGGTCCTGTCCACCCAGCACGCCCCGGGCATCAAGCAGAAGGACCTCATCGAGGCCGTCCGCGAAGAGATCATCAAGCCGGTGCTGCCGGCCAAGTGGCTGCACAAGGGCACCAAGTTCCACATCAACCCGACCGGCAAGTTCGAGATCGGCGGCCCGGTGGGTGACTGCGGCCTGACCGGCCGCAAGATCATCGTCGACACCTACGGTGGCTGGGCGCGTCACGGTGGTGGCGCCTTCTCCGGCAAGGACCCGTCCAAGGTCGACCGTTCGGCGGCCTATGCTGCCCGCTACGTCGCCAAGAACGTGGTTGCCGCCGGCCTGGCCGACCGTTGCGAAGTGCAGGTCTCCTACGCCATCGGCGTGGCTGAGCCGACCTCGATCTCGGTCACCACCTTCGGCACCGGCAAGATCAGCGACGACAAGATCGAGAAGCTGATCCGCAAGCACTTCGACCTGCGCCCGTACGGCATCATCAAGATGCTGGACCTGGTGCACCCGATGTACCAGCAGACCGCTGCCTACGGCCACTTCGGCCGCAAGCCGAAGGAATTCAGCTACCTCAACGGCGAAGGCGAGACCGTCAACGCCACGGCCTTCTCCTGGGAGAAGACCGACCGCGCCGCCGCCCTGCGCGCCGATGCGAAGCTGAAGTAAGACACGCGAAGGGCCGCGCAAGCGGCCCTTCTGCTTTCTGTAGAGCCGAGCCGACGCTCGGCTTTCTTTTGCCTGCGCCAAGAGCAGCCGAGCATGGGCTCGGCTCTACAAGAGCTACGCCACGCCGATACAATCGCCGCATGTCGACCGAACTGAAAACCCATCAGCTGTCCATGACCGTGCTGATGTCGCCGGACATGGCCAATTTCTCCGGCAAGGTCCACGGCGGCGCCGTCCTGCGCCTGCTCGACCAGGTGGCCTACGCCTGCGCCAGCCGCTACGCCGGCAGCTACGTGGTCACCCTGTCGGTGGACCAGGTGATGTTCCGCCAGCCCATCGCGGTGGGTGAGCTGGTCACCTTCCTGGCCTCGGTGAACTACACCGGCACCTCATCGATGGAGATCGGCATCAAGGTCGTGGCCGAGGACATCCTCAAGCGCAGCGTGCGCCACGCCAACAGTTGCTTCTTCACCATGGTCGCGGTGGACGAGGACGGCCGGCCGACGGCGGTGCCGCCGCTGCAGCCGGCCAGCTCGGACGAGAAGCGCCGCCAGGCCGCTGCGCAGATCCGCCGCCAGCTGCGCCAGGAAATGGAACAGCGGCACCTGGAGCTGCTGGCGTCGAACCCGCCGTCGCCGGAAGATTGACCGCGCTCGCCAGGCATGGCCCGGCGGACACGGGTCAACCGGTGTTCTGTACGCCCTGCGAAACACCGTTCACGCAGGCCACCAGCGCGCGCAGCAGGTCATCATCCTCGCGCCCGCTGGCCCGCCAGCGCTGCAGCAGATCCACCTGCAGCACGCTGATCGGGTCCACGTAGGGATTGCGCAGGCGGATCGACAGCGCCAGCCGCGCATCATGATCCAGCAGGGTCTGCTGGCCCATCAGCGCCAGCAGCCAATGCCGGGTCAGCTCAAGCTCCTTCTCGACCTGCGGGAAGAAGCGAACGTGCAGATCACCAGAGAGCTGCGAGAACTGTTCGGCGATGGTGATGTCGCCCTTCGACAGCACCATCGCGATGTCGTCGAGGAAGGTGCGGAAGAACGGCCAGTCACGCGCCATCTCGCGCAGCGTCTGTTCATGGCCGGCGTCCACCGCCGCCTGCAGGCCGCTGCCCACGCCGTACCAGCCGGGAATGACCGCACGCGCCTGGCTCCAGGCGAACACCCACGGAATCGCCCGCAGGTTGCCCAATGCCGCATCCTGGCCAAGGCGGCGCGACGGCCGCGAGCCCAGGGTCATCCGCTCGATCACGTCGATCGGCGTGGCCGTGCGGAAGTAGTCCATGAAGCCGGACTGGCCGACGAAGGCGCGATACACCTCGCTGCTGGCCGCGGAGACGGTGTCCATCACCGGCCGCCACCCGTCTTCGCGCGGCTCCGGCGCACGCGGTCGCAGGCTGGCGCGCAGCACCGCCCCGGTGGCCTGTTCCAGCGAACGCAGGGCCAGCGCGCGGATGCCGTACTTGCGGTGGATCACCTCGCCCTGCTCGGTCACCCGCAGGCGGCCATCGATGCTGCCGCGCGGCGATGCATCCACGGCGTGGGTGGTCTTGCCACCGCCACGGCTGATCGAACCGCCACGGCCATGGAAGAAGGTCAGGCGGATGCCGGTCTCGGCCGCGACATCCAGCAGTTCCACCTGCGCACGCTGCAGGCCCCAGCGCGACGCTGCGATGCCGCCGTCCTTGCTGCTGTCCGAGTAGCCGAGCATCACCATCTGCACGTCATCGCGTGCACGCAGGTGCGCGCGGTACACCGGATCCTCCAGCAGATCACGCAGGGTGGCGGTGCCGCGCTTGAGGTCGTCCACGGTTTCAAACAGCGGCGCGATATCGAGCGGCACGCCGCCATCGGCATCGACCAGGCCACCGCGTCGCGCCAGTGCCAGCACGGCCAGCACGTCGCCGCGATCGTGCGCCATCGAAATGATGTAGCTGCCCAGTGCATCGCCGCCATGGCGTGCACGTGCATCGGCCAACGCCGCGAACACCGCATCCAGACGCTGGTTGGCCTCGTCATCGCCCTTGGGCAGCGGTGTTTCGCCGCTGGCATGCGGGCCAAGCAGGCGCGCACGGCCCAGCGCATCCAACGCCTGCCAGGCGTCTTCGCCGCCCAGCACCGCAGCGAGTGCGCGTGCATGCACGCTCGATTCCTGGCGCACGTCCAGCCGCGCCAGATGGAAGCCGAAGGTCTTCACCCGCCACAGCAGGCGCTGCACGGCGAAGCCACCGGCGTGCTCGCCACGATGGGCACGCAGGCTGTCGAGGATCAGCTGCAGATCGTCGATCAGTTCATCCGGGCCGGCATAGGCACCGTGGCCATCATCCAGCGTGGCCTGCAGGCGCGCACGCATGCGGTCGTTGAGCAGGCGGTACGGCATGTCGGCGTGGCGCGGGCGCGACTGCACCTGCGGCAGCAGCTGCTGGTAGTGCGCCACGCGTGCCTGCAGGGTTTCGCTCACCCCCACCCGTTCGGTGGACTGGCTGAGCAGGCTGGCCAGCTGCAGCAGTTCCTTCTGGTAGCGCCCGAGCACCGCCTGCCGCTGTGCATCGAGCGTGTTGCGGATGGTGCCGGCATCCACGTTCGGATTGCCGTCCATGTCTCCGCCCACCCACGTGCCGAAGCGCAGCAGGCGCGGCAGCGGCAGCTCCTCGCCGTAGGTATCGCGCAGCGCCTGCTGCAGCGACTCGTACAGCACCGGAATCACCCGGTACAGCACCTGCACCAGATAGAAGCCGACGTGCTCGCGTTCGTCATCTACGGTGGGCCGCACCGGCGAGGAATCGGTGGTCTGCCACGACGCGGTGAGCGCCATGCGGAAGCGCGCGGCATCGGCAGCAGCCTCGCCCGGCGTGCGCTGGCCATCCAGGTTGTCCACCAGGCTGGCCACCATCAACTGTTCTTTTTCCAGCAGCGCGCGGCGCACCGCCTCGGTCGGGTGCGCGGTGAACACCGGTTCGATGTCGATGCGCGGCAGCCACTGCGCCAGCTCGTCCAGGCCTACGCCCTGCGCCTTCAGGTGCTGCAGCGCATCCTGCAGGCCATCGGGCTGTGCGCCTGCGGTGCCGGCACGCTGGTAATCGCGGCGGCGGCGGATGCGATGCACGCGTTCGGCGATGTTGACCACCTGGAAGTACGTGCTGAACGCACGCACCATGGTTTCGGCCTGCTCCGGCGTGCGACCGGCCAGGCCATCGGCCAGCTCTGACAGCGGTGCCTGGTTCTCGCGGCGCGCGATCGCGCGGGTGCGCACGTCCTCGACGTCGTCGAGGAACGCGGCGGAAACCTGTTCGACCAGCAGGTCGCCGACCAGTGCGCCCAGTCGGCGCACATCATCGCGAAGCGGAAGATCGGGGGAAGCGAATTCGATGCTGCTGCGGTACTCGTTCATCGGCGACGCACGAACCTCGGGGCATGATCCGTCGCCAAGCCTATCCCAATTCGAAGCCGTTGCTGCGTTGCAGGAATGGTTTCATCTGCACGCATCCGCAGTTGAAGCAGCCGAGCGTCGGCTCGGCTCTACCGACGTCACGGTGCGTGACACCGTGTAGCGCCCGAGCCCGTGCTCGGGCGGCGGCGAAGCCGCACAGGCGGCCCCCGTTGCAGGGGCCGCCATCATCACGTGCGCGATCAGCGCTTCTTCTTCGCCTTGCCCTGCTGCACCGGGCCGATGGTCTGTTCCAGCCAGCGCTCGCTCTCGGCCAGCATGGTCATGATCGATTCGCGTGCGCGGTAGGCGTGCGATTCGTTCGGCAGCATCACCAGCCGCGCGGTACCGCCGAGGCCCTTCACCGCGGCGAACATGCGCTCGCTCTGGATCGGGAACGTGCCGGAGTTGTTGTCGTCCACGCCGTGGATGAAGAGGATCGGATCCTTGATCTTGTCGGCGTAATTGAACGGCGCCATCTTCTGGTAGACGTCCTGCGCCTGCCAGTAGTTGCGCTCCTCGGCCTGGAAACCGAACGGGGTGAGCGTGCGGTTGTAGGCGCCGCTGCGGGCGATGCCGGCCTTGAACAGGCGGGTGTGCGCCAGCAGGTTGGCGGTCATGAACGCACCGTAGGAATGGCCGCCGATGGCGATGTGCTCGCGGTCGGTGACGCCACGACGCACCACTTCATCCACCGCTGCCTGTGCATTGGCCACCAGCTGTTCGATATAGGTGTCGTTGGGTTCCTTGTCGCCCTCGCCGATGATCGGCATGGTCGGGCTGGCCAGCACCACGTAGCCCTTGGCCAGGAACGCCTGGGGACCCCAGTAGCTGATCGCGTTGAAGCGGTACGGCGAATCGGTCACCTGGCTGGCGGCCGCGGCACTCTTGAACTCACCCGGGTAGGCCCACATCAGCAGCGGCCGCGGGCCATCACGCTTGGGGTCGTACCCCGGCGGCAGCAGCAGCGTCGCGGTCAGATCAACGCCGTCGGCACGCTTGTAGCGGATCTGTTCCTTCTGCACGCCCTTCAGCTGCGGCAGCGGGTGGGCGAAGTGGGTCAGCGCGCGCGGGGCGGCATCGGCCTGGGCCAGCGACTGCACGTAGAAGTTGGTCGGCTCGTCCGGGCTTTCGCGGGTCAGCAGCAGCGACTCGCCTTCCTGGTCCAGCAGCGCGACCGGTGCCGAATAGACCGGTGCCTGCGAATGGAACAGGCGGGTGGCCTTGCGGCTTTCGATGTCGAAGCGGTCCACGAACGGACGGTCACCTTCCGGCGACGCGCCCTGCCCGTACAGGAAGATGCTGCGGCCATCGGCGGTGGTCTGCAGGCGGCTGCGGCCGTTGACGTCGCGCACCACGCCGGCGCGGCCCGGATCGTTGTAGCGGTCCTGTGCATCGCGGTCCCACAGCAGCTGCGGCGACTGCGTCGCGTCGTCCGGGGTGATGCGCCAGGTCTTGGTGTTGCGCGTCTTCCACCACGATTCGCTGAGCAGGGCCAGATCGCCACGGCCCCAGGTGATGCCACCGAAACGGCTGCCCAGCTGGGCCAGGGTCACCGGCGGCTTCTCGAACGGCGCGGCCTGCATGAACACCGCATCGCGCACCTTGGCGTCGCGGTTCGGGTCACCGCCGTCCTGCGCTTCGGCCCAGACCAGGGTGGCCGGCGCATCGGCGCGCCAGCTGATGTCACGCACACCGGTCACCTCGGCATCGTTGCCGGTCGGCAGGCCCTCCACCAGCGGGCGCGAGGCCACGCTGTGGGCCAGCTGGCCGTTGCGGTCGAGCACGTCGATGCGGCGCGGGAAGCTGCCCACCGGCACCACGTAGGAATACGGGCGCTGCACGGTCTGGCTGAGCAGGTAGTTGCCGTCCGGCGAGGCCGACAGGCCCAGGTAGATGCCGGCCATGCCGATGGCGCGGGCCTGGCCGTCCAGGCCGACCTGCATCGGCTGCGCACGCGCGTAGTAATCGAACAGGCGCGCGTCGGCTTCGTTCTTCAACAGATCCTGGTAGGTGCGGATGGAAACCACGCCGCTGCTCTTGCCGGTCTGCTGCACGGCCGGGCCGGTCGGGATGCCATCGGCAGGCGGCGGATCACCGGCATTGGCCAAGCGGGTCATCACGATCAGGCCGCGGCTGTCGGGCAGCCACTGGTAACCGTCGCCGAACACCGTGTTGAGGTTGGCCTGCAGGCGGCGCGCACTGCCGTTGGCCACATCCACCAGCCACAGCTCGTTGGCACCGCTGGCGGCGTCGACCTGGTTGAAGGCCAGCCACTTCTGGTCGGGCGACCAGGCCAGGCCGGCGATCGACAGCTGCGCCGGCAGGCCGCTGATCTGCCGTTCCTTGCCGTCGGCCACATTCATCAGCCACAGCTTCTCGCCGAAGCTGAAGCGGCTGTCGGAGAACGTGCGCGGGTTGATGCGCATGCCGGCCAGCTTCAGTTCGGGCTGCGCCACCACCTGGATCGACGGCAGCGACGGCATCTGCATCAGCGCGGCCACGTCGCGACGCGGCGACAGGAACAGGCCGGGCGCACGCGGCGCATCGACCACCGCCTGCAGCGCGGCCGAGGGCAGCTCATAACCGGCCACGTCCCTGGCGGCGGCCACCGGCGGGCTGTCGGCCGACCACGCCTGCGGGACCACCGCCAGCAGGGCCATGGACAGGACCAGGCCGGTCCAGCGCCGGCTGCGGCGCGCGTGCTTGCTCATCGTTCTTCCTGTTTTGGATGCGTGAAGACCCTCGACCTTAACAGGCGCCGACCCGCGCCCCATCTGCCGATGGTTGGGTCGCTCCGGTTCCGGCCCGGGGCCGCGATATACTGGGCGTTCTCCCCTGCCGAGGGGCGCTGCGACCGGATGCCCTGAGGCCCGGCCAGGCTCGGTAAGGTGGCTTTGTAACAACGGCGCCCGGCTAGATGCGAGTACCCGCTCGCCCACAACCGGAGCTACTGCATGAACGCTGTTGCCAAGACCTTCTCCACCGAAGGTGACTACAAGATCCGCGACATCACCCTGGCCGACTGGGGTCGCAAGGAACTGGACATCGCCGAGCACGAGATGCCGGGCCTGATGTCGATCCGCCGCAAGCACGCCACCAGCCTGCCGCTGAAGGGCGTGCGGGTGACCGGCTCGCTGCACATGACCATCCAGACCGCGGTGCTGATCGAGACCCTGAAGGACATCGGCGCCGACGTGCGCTGGGCCTCGTGCAACATCTTCTCGACCCAGGACCACGCCGCTGCGGCCATCGCCGCCACCGGCACCCCGGTGTTCGCCTGGAAGGGCGAAACCCTGGAAGAGTACTGGGACTGCACCCTGGACGCGCTGACCTTCACCCTGCCCGACGGCACCCTGACCGGCCCGGAGCTGGTGGTGGACGACGGCGGTGACGTGACCCTGCTGATCCACAAGGGCTACGAGCTGGAAAACGGCAGCGACTGGGTCAACACCGCCTCGTCCTCGCACGAAGAACAGGTCATCAAGAACCTGCTCAAGCGCGTCGCCGTCGAGCGCCCGGGTTACTGGGGCCGCGTGGTCAAGGACTGGAAGGGCGTCTCTGAAGAGACCACCACCGGCGTGCACCGCCTGTACCAGCTGGCCCAGGCCGGCACCCTGCTGATCCCGGCGATCAACGTCAACGACTCGGTCACCAAGAGCAAGTTCGACAACCTGTACGGCTGCCGCGAGTCGCTGGCCGATGGCCTCAAGCGCGCGATGGACGTGATGCTGGCCGGCAAGGTCGCCGTGGTCTGCGGTTACGGCGACGTGGGCAAGGGCTGCGCCGCGTCGCTGCGTGCCTACGGTGCGCGCGTCATCGTCACCGAGATCGACCCGATCTGCGCCCTGCAGGCGGCGATGGAAGGCTATGAAGTCAACACCATCGAATCGACCCTGGGCCGTGCCGACCTGTACGTCACCACCACCGGCAACAAGGACATCATCCGCATCGAGCACCTGAGCGCGATGAAGGACCAGGCCATCGTCTGCAACATCGGCCACTTCGACAACGAGATCCAGGTCGATGCGCTGGTGGCGTTCCCGGGCGTGCAGCACGTGAACATCAAGCCGCAGGTGGACAAGTACATCTTCCCGAACGGGAATGCGATCTTCCTGCTGGCCGAAGGCCGCCTGGTGAACCTGGGCTGCGCCACCGGCCACCCGAGCTTCGTCATGTCCAACTCGTTCGCCAACCAGACCCTGGCCCAGATCGACCTGTGGGCCAACAAGGACAGCTACGAGAAGAAGGTCTACCTGCTGCCCAAGCACCTGGACGAAGAAGTGGCCCGCCTGCACCTGGAAAAGATCGGCGTGAAGCTGACCACCCTGACCCAGGAACAGGCCGACTACATCGGCGTGCCGGTGGAAGGCCCGTTCAAGCCGGACCACTACCGCTACTGATGCCGTGCCCGGGGTCGGATCCCTTTCCGCAGGAAAGGGCTCTGACCCCGGCAACGGATGCAAACGGAACGGGCGCCTTCGGGCGCCCGTTCTGCGTTTGCGCACCGGTATCCCCTTGCTATGCCCGGCAACCGCGAAGCGCGGGACCCATGGTCGCGCAAGCAAATCGGGTAACGTCGGGAACAAGTTTCTTTTTTTCTGGATACTGGAGCCTTAAGGCGCTCGGGTCGACCGCGTACAGAGCGGAAGCTACACCCCTATTTGAAACACCTCTGCCGCACTGCATTTGACTGGGCTGGGATTTTTCTATCATTCAACGACGCGCGGCTCTATCCGAAAAACCGGGCTTCAGACATTCACTATTTTCGGAGCTGCCCTCATCAAAGCTATTGCACGCAACAGTGTCGATGTGAGCACCTTGGGTCGTGATCGGCGTCGACGTCGCCTGACGACAGAAACAGTCTTCTTTTCCGCGCCCTTCAGCTTAATTAGCCGACGCTCAAACGGCAGCGCACGCGCCTTGGTGCCTGGCTGAAGTCGTTCAGCCTCACGAAACTGCCCCACAAGAGCTTGGGCGAGAAGGATCGCTCTTTCACGGTTGCGCTCGCGGCGCAGCGCCCTGCTAAACAAACGCATCTTATTCTGCCGGGCATTGGGAATAGATGTCTCGCATCCATTAATCGCAACACCAGTTATCAGCTTCGTCTCGTTAGCGGAAAAACAAACTACCTTATGTCCCACAAATCCGTGTCGAGAAAGCAAATCTACGACACTCTTTGCCATACCCTTGTCTGCTTTATCGCCAGAAAAGAACATATCATCAACATAAAGTGAGAACCTTAGATCACGCTGCCTCGCAAGCAAATCAATTCGCTCAAACATTTCCAAACAAGCGAAAAATGACAGTATTGGGCTTACCGCAGAACCTGTAGGCAAAGCGCCATTATAGGTACAAAGATCCGCCGCAAATGACGCCACGTCATGAGTGCATTTCAGGCGATTCTCGAAGAAAGACTTTACCAAATTACGCTTGACACTCGGATAGAACTCCTTAATGTCAATCTTGCACCCTGGCATGTTCCAGGCATGCACCATCGCATTGGTAAGGTAAGACCGACCCTTAGTTGCCGAGTGAAGAAATTCTGGGCGTTCAATACGCGAAAGATATTCAGCTATTCGGCGATGAACGACGGAGAGAACAATCTTCGGCTGCTGAACAACTCTCGACTTTTTAGCTGGAAGTCCTGCAACCTCATCCACCAATTTTTGAGCAGTGGACCACACCTTAAAATTCGAATCACCAAATTTTGCGAGGAACCTCAAGTCAGCGAGATCAATCTTGAGAAGCTCTGCAAATTTCTTTTTTGAGGACAGCCCATACAATGGCGAACTGGTAATTGAGTACCGTTTTTCTTCCTTCTTTCGGACCATCTCTTGCTCTCCCTGCAACATAAACAAAAAACGCCCTAACGGGCGCATTTTAAAAGCAGAGGCAATGAGGGTTAGCTCAAGCTAGAAATGGAATCACAGACTACCGATACAATCACTTTGAGCTTGCAAGCCCAAAAAACAACATCAGTAGCAATGCGAATTTTCCTAAAAATCTTGAGCAGCTTGCGATTGGAACTAGTAAAACGAGTATTAAACATAAAATTCTCCGTAGTTGAAGCACTTGCCGAAGCGAGAAATTCGCTCAAGCAGAGGTGCTGTCGGCATCAACCACAGATCTACGTTTAATGGGGAAAACCGCAAGCCATCCCCTCACAACCAACCCCGTCTTCTTGTCGGAAGACGGTCTATGTCGTCAGATTCGCTCGTCGGACATCGTCGAAAGGACGACGGGCCGGGACGCGCTCTAAACGTTTTGGGGGTTTCCCCCCGCAGCGAACTTCGGAACGAAGATCGCCTTTCACTGCTTTGCCAAATCACCCTTCACCTAGTCCTTACATGAATAGTCCTACAAGCAATCGGCAATTGTCAATCCGCCGCGACTGACAAAGTCTCAGCGGTAGGAAATGCCAAAATCGTCAAATTTTTGACAGACCAAGAAGGCATCGCTGCTCGTCGTAGATTCTCAAATGAAAACCGTCCTTGGCTTGCCGAGGAGCATGGCTCGACCGTCCTCTCCCTTGCACCAAAATTCAGCCGACCCGATTCTAAATGCTCAGCGGGAACGTTAAGCACCGCGTTAGGCCTACGCATAAAGGGTATCGAGCGCAGCAGCCCCAGTAGCCTCGGTCAAGGCAACCCGCCCCACGCGCGCTACGATGCGCCCATGACCCCCGCCATCAACCTGCTCAAGCGCGAGAAGATCGCCCACACCGTGCGCAGCTACGTGCACGACGCACACGCCGAGTCCTACGGCGGCGAAGCCGTGGAGAAGCTGTGCCTGGACCCGGCACAGGTGTTCAAGACCCTGCTGGCCAGCACCGAAACCCACGAACTGCTGGTGGCGATCGTGCCGGTGGCCGGCCAGCTGGACCTGAAGGCACTGGCCGAAGCCGCGGGCTGCAAGAAGTGCGAGATGGCCGCCGCCGATGCCGCGCAGCGCGCCACCGGCTACCTGGTCGGCGGCATCAGCCCGCTCGGACAGAAGAAGCGCCTGCGCAGTTTCCTCGATGCCAGCGCACAGGCGCTGCCGACGCTGCACGTCAGCGCCGGCCGCCGTGGCCTGGAAGTAGAGCTGGCCCCGGCCGATCTGCTGCGGCTGACCGCAGGGCACTATGCGCCCATCGGGAAGGCCCGCTGATGTCCGCAGCCGATGCCCTGCTGCGGGACCTGCTGAGTGGTGATGCCACGCGTATCCATGCCTCGGCCTGCCGGGTCGCGGTGACGTTCGATCCCGCGCTGCTGGATGCACTGGCGCCGCATGCCGACCGCATCGAACGGGCCTGCGCCGGGGTCACGCTGGGTGGCGCGCTGCTGGCCAACCAGGTGCATCTGCAGGCCGCACTGAAACGTCTGCGCTACTGGCAGGCGCAGGCCGGCTGCCTGTGCGCACTCACGCCGACGTATCTGTTCTTCGACCCGCGCAGGCTGATCGAACAGGGGCAGATGCAGTTGCTCACGGTAGGCGACGCCGATGACGGTTGGGGCCAATGCCACCGCGTTGCCTGTACGCGGTGCGGCCAGCACTGGCAGGCGACCGACCGCGAATATCACTACCCGTGGTGGGAGTGGAAAGCCGATTGACGGTGGGGGCACAATCCCACAACGTGCATGCAGCAGATCACGGCCGCCAGTTGGCGTTGTTCTCCCAGAACTGCACGGCGCGCTGGTAGGTCTCCCGGTCCAGCGGCACGCCGGAACCACCCTCCTCCACACCCAATGCATTGCGCATCATGGTGATCGGCGCCATTGGCACTTCTTCCGGCTCGGCGGTGTAGATGCAGCCGACGATGCCCCAGTCCGCGTCGATCGGCGAGCCTTCCTTCGCCAGCTGCTCGGCGCTGTACAGGATCACCACAAGGTAGTTCGCGCGCGGCGATTCCACGCCCTCGAACCAGCGCACCAGCACCGGCAGCTCCTCGCGGTTGCGCGCTTCGTAGCCGCTGCGCAGCAGGTGGCGGTTGGCCTCGGTGACCGGCACGGTCAGGCAGCGCGTGCTGGTCCAGTTCTCGTAGACGAACAGCTTGCAGAACGGCGCATAGCCGTCGAGCACCTTCAGCGGTGCATGCGCATTGAGGTGCGCCTGGAACTGCTCGGCGCTGACATCCTGGATGGTGTTGGCGCGCGGCACGCGCGGGAACAGGCGGGGACGGGCGAATTCGGTGAGGACGATGGACATGGCGTGCCGTGGTTGGAATGTCTGGCACACAGGGTAACCGCTGCGCCCGGCTACAACGCCATCCGCTCGCGCAGCTCACGCGCCTGTCGACGCGACACGTCCACCTCGCTGCCGTCATCCAGCGCCAGGTCGTAGCCATCGCCAATGCTGGGGGTAACGCTGCGGATGCGTCGCAGGTTCACCAGCGTGTTGCGGTTCGCGCGGAAGAACAATTCGGCTGGCAGGCGTGCTTCCAGCGCGCTCAGGCTGCGCGTCAGCAGCGCGTTCTGGTCGCGGAACCACAGGCGGGTGTAGTTGCCATCCACCACCAGCCTGCGGATTTCGCCCACCGCCACGAACCAGCAACGCTCGCCATCGCGCACGAACACCTGGTCCTGCGCGTTCAGGCTGCCACCAGCAACCACCGCCGGCGCCGCAGGCCTGTCTTGCTGGCGCGCGCGTTCCAGCGCTTCATGCAGGCGCGGCGCTTCCACCGGCTTGACCAGGTAGTCCAGCGCATTGGTCTGGAAGGCACGCACCGCATAGGTATCGTAGGCGGTGACGAACACCACCGCCGGCGCCGGGTCCAGGCCATCGAGCACGTCGAAACCGGTGCCGGACGGCATCTGCACATCCAGCAGCACCAGATCGGGTTTCAACCGTGCGATCGCCTCGCGCGCCGCCGGTACATCATCGGCCTCGCCCACGCACTGCACCCACGGCAGCGCCGCCAGCAGCGTGCGCAGTTCCTGCCGCGCCAGCCGCGCGTCATCGACGATCAGGACATTCAGGGTCGTGCGCATTGCGGAATCTCCAGGATGGCCTGCATGCGGCCGTCCAGCGGTTGCAGATGGAAGCGGCCGCCCTGGCCAAGCTGCGAACGCAGGTAGGCCAGGCCGACGCCATGCCCGGTAGTCGCCGCATCCATGCCGGCCGTGGCAACACCGAGCGGGTTGTCGACCTGCAGCCGCAGCAGGCCATCACGGCACTGCGCGCTGATACGTACCTCGCCACCGCCAGGACGCACGGCGATGCCGTGCTTGATCGCATTTTCCACCAGCAGCTGCAGCGCCATCACCGGCAACCGTGCCTGCGCCGCTTCGTCACTCACGTCGATGTGCAGCTGCAGGCGCTGTTCGTAGTGCACGGCCTCAACGGCCAGGTAATCGCGCACCACGGCGAGCTCGTCGGCCAGCAGTGCCTCCTCGTTGCGCGCGTGCTCCAGCGCGTGGCGCAGCGTGCGCGACAGATCGGTCACCATCTGCCGTGCGCGCTCGGGATCTTCGAGGATCAGCGCGCGCAGGTTGTTGAGCGCATTGAACATGAAGTGCGGATTCAAGCGGGCGCGCAGTGCATCGCGCTCCAGCGCACTGCGCTGGGCCTCGGCCCGCAGGCGTTCGAGTTCCGCGTGGCGCGCCTGCCGCAGGCTGTGCAGGCCGGCCCACAGCGCGGTCCACAGGCCCAGCAGCAGCACGGTGTTGAGCAGATAGGCCAGCCGCGCCACCGGGCGGAAGTCACCCGCCCGGCCGCCGAAATCCACCCAGCCCAGTGCCAGCGCCGGCTGCAGCACGGCGGTCAGCAGCAGCTGCGCCAGCAGCGCGCCCAGCAGCACCGCCAGCGCAAGCCGTAGCACCAGCGCACCGAATTCGCGCTTCCACCAGCCGTGCCGCAGGGCCAGTGCACGCACGCCTGCACTGATGCCCCACAGCAACACGCCCAGACCGACGCTGATGAGCGTGCCACCACTGCTGATGCCGCCACCGAAGGTGCTGGTCATCGCCAGGCTGAGCACGCAGAACAGCGCCCACCCGAGGGTGTTGATCAGCCAGAAGCGCAGTGTGGAAGTCGAATCGGGCATGACCATGGCTGGAGCGGACGAAAGGATCAGCGGTGGCTGTCCAGGAATGCCTGCACCTGCCCACGCAGCCACTGCGGATCATCCCACATCAGGAAGTGGTGGCCGGTCGCGCTCAGTGCGATGCGCACGCCGGGCAGGGCGGCGTACTGCGACTGGAAGATCGCACGCGCCGATGCTTCGGTCGCACCCATTGCCTGGTAGGACGCCCAGGCGCCGAGGACCAGCGTGGGCGAACGGATGCCGGCCACCTCGCTGCGCAGGTCGGTCACCAGCAGCGAGTACATCGCATCGGCGGTGGTGGCGCGATCGCTGTCATGGCCCCAGCGCTTCAGCTCGGGCAGGCGCGCGGTGCTGGTCAGCGGGGCCAGCGCCGCTTCGGCCTGCGCCTGGTAGCTGGCCGGGTCCGCCGCCAGCATCGCCGTGCGCATCTGCTCGGCCATCGGCTGCACGCTCTGTGCGGTCGCCTGCGGGTTCTGCATGCCGGCATAGAACGGCAGCGAATCGACGATGACCAGCGGCCCCAGTGCGTCCGGTTCCTTCACCGCCATCTGCAGCGTCAGCACGCCGCCCAGGCTGTGGCCGATCACCGCCGGATGGTCCAGCTTCTGGTCATGCACATAGGCCAGCAGCTGGTCGCGCATCGCCGACAGAAAATCCGCCGGGCGCGGGTCGGCGGCGCGTGCACCGGCAAAGCCCGGCAGCTGCACCAGGTGGCACTGCACCTCCTTCAGTGCCCGACAGGTCTCGCGCCAGACCTCGGCGCTGCTGTTCAGGCCGGGGATCATCAGCAGCGGGCGGCCGTGGCCGACCACTTCGACCTGCACCTTGCCGGTGCCGGCCTGGGTGGCCCCGGCGGCATGGGCGGTGCCCGAGCCGAGGACGGCCAGCGCCATGCCCAGCATCGCCAGCCGGGCCAGGGCCTTCATCGCGTAGTACATCGCCAGCATCATCTTCATCGCGTACTCCTTGCAGGGACGGGTGCGTGGGGGGATGCGGCCAGCCTGGCCGCCGTGGCTGCCAGCGTGTTGCAGTGGCGGAGCAACGGTCGCGCGCCCGGGTGAACGGTCGCCCGGGGCGAACCAGTTCTTCACGTCGCTCAGCTTCACATCCATCTTGATGGAGAGATATACTCAACCGCACCCGCCGCCACCGCCCGTGCCATGACCGCCATCAGCTTCGAGTTCTACCCGCCCAAGACCGATGAGCAGCGTGGCCAGCTGGACCGTGCCGCCGCCCGGTTGAAGGCGTACGCCCCCGAGTACGTGTCCTGTACCTTCGGTGCCGGTGGCTCGACCCTCAGCTACACCTCCGAGACGGTGCGCCACCTCAACCAGCACCACGGCATGGACGCCGCGCCGCACCTGTCCTGCGTCGGTGGCACCCGACAGGAGATCCGCGAGCTGCTCAAGCTGTACCGCGCCATCGGCTGCCGGCGCCTGGTCGCGCTGCGTGGTGATCTGCCCTCCGGCATGGGCTTCCCCGGCGACATGCGCTATGCGTCCGAACTGATCGCCTTCATCCGCGCCGAGCACGGCGATGCCTTCCGCATCGAAGTGGGCGCCTACCCGGAAACCCATCCGCAGGCACCGGACGCGCTGACCGACCTGAAGCACTTCAAGGCCAAGGTCGATGCCGGTGCCGATGCGGCCATCACCCAGTACTTCTACAACGCCGACGCGTATTTCCACTTCGTCGATGAGGTACAGCGGCTGGGCGTGCAGGTGCCGATCACCCCCGGCATCATGCCGATCGCCAACTTCAGCCAGCTGCGGCGTTTTTCCGAACAGTGCGGCGCCGAGATCCCGCGCTGGATCAGCCGCAAGATGCTGGCCTATGGCGATGACAGTGAGTCGGTGCGCGCCTTCGGTGCCGAAGTCGTGGCCAAGCTGTGCGAGCGGCTGGTCGAAGGCGGCGCACCCGGCCTGCACTTCTACACGCTGAACCTGGCCAAGCCGACGGTGTCGGTGCTGAAGCTGTTGAACGGCTGAAAGCGCACTGTGTTGTCGCTTTCAACGCTACCCTGTGGCGATGAAAGCTGTCCTGTCCCTGCTGCTGGTGCTGCTGTCCGCTGCCAGCATTGACGCCCATGCCCAATCCACGCGCTTGAACCGCTGCACCGATGCGCAGGGCCAGAGCGTCTACACCGACCGTCCCTGTGACAGCGTGGGCGCGCAGTCGCGGCGTCCGCCGCCGCCACCGGCCGGGAGCACCCTGCAGCGCGACAGCCTGGGCGCCAGCTGCCCGCGTCGCCTGAGCGAACTGGTGCAGGCCCTGCACGATGCGGTGAACACCCAGGACGTCAATCGGCTGTCCACGCTGTACCTGTGGAGCGCGGTCTCCGATGCCGGCGCGCAGCGCATCCTCGGCCAGCTGGAATCGGTGGTGCGGCGGCCGCTGGTGGACGTGGTGCCGGTGTATCCGCAGCAGGATGATGAGGTGCAACCGGATGGGAGTCAGAGCCCTGCTGCGCAGGGATCCGACCCTGGGACACCGGTGGCCCGCCACCCCGTGGGCCTGCGCCTGGAGCAGACACTGCCGGGCAGTGCGGCGCGCGCGGCGACGGTGCTGGGGCTGCGGCGGCAGTACGGGTGTTTCTGGATCACGTTGTAGGACCGCATCCACGCATGGCGTGGATCTACTGACAGCGGGCGGCCGACCCTGTGGTAGCGCCGGGCCATGCCCGGCGGAAGGCCAGAAGCGCCGCGCTACCCGCCTGGCCACAGGCCGCGGATCGCGGCGATGCCCTGGCCGCCGTGGCGGCGGGCCTGGCTGACGTGGCCGGCATCCAGCCCGCCCAACGCGTAGATCGGCAATGACACCTGCGCCCGCAGCGCGGCAAACGCCTCCCAGCCCAGCGGCGTGGCATCGGGGTGGCTGGCGGTGGCCTGCACCGGGCCAAGCACGGCGAAATCGCAGCCCAGCCGCTGCGCCGCCTGCAGCTGCGCGAGGTCGTGGCAGGAGGCAGCCACCAGTTGCCCGGCCGGCAGCGGGCGTTCCTGCAGGGTTGCCAGCTGTTCGCTGCCCAGGTGCACGCCGACGCCCAGCGTGCGGGCCAGTTCGATATCGCGGTTGAGCAGCCACTGCACGCCCTGGCGGTGTGTCCGCAGGGCCTGTTCGATCAGCACCTGCCGCTGCGGGTGCGCGGCCGGCAGGCGCAGCTGGATGCGCTGCTGGCCCGCGGCCACCGCCTGCTGCAGCTGGTCCTGCCAGCGCTGCGGCCCGTGCTCGCCGTCCTCCGGTGCCGGGGTGATCAGGTAACGGTCCGGTTGGCGCAGCGCGGCCACCACCGGCAGATCGGCCGGCGGCATCGAATAACGGCCCAGCTTGTCCGGTGCCACCCAGGTGATGGCCTGGCCCTCGCGCCCGCGCGGGGTGCCCTTCCAGCTGCGGATGTGCCGCACGTCCAGGGTCAGGTGCTTGTCCGGGTAATGCTGCGGCACGTCCATGATCCACTCGCCGATCTCGGCCTCGATGCCGAGCTCTTCGCGCAGTTCACGCACCAGCGCCTGTTCGGCACTCTCGCCGGCCTCGCGCTTGCCGCCCGGGAATTCCCATAGGCCGGCCAGGTCGCGGTTCTCGGTACGGCGGTTGAGCAGGATGCGGCCACGGGCGTCGGTGATGACGCCGGCCACGACATGGATCGATCGTTTCGGGGAAGGCATGGCCAGAGCATGCCCACGCGGCATGCAGGCTGCAACCTCGGTGCGGATGAACAAGGGGCCCCTTGCGGGACCCCCTGCCAACTCCGTCATGCACGCTGGATCAGAACTGCACGTTCCAGGTCATCTGCGCACCGATCTCGTGCTGGCCACCGCCGGCACGGCCCAGCGCGCCCAGCGACAGGCGGCTGTTGTCGGAGGTGTTCACCGCCACGCCCAGCTCGGCGATGCCGACGTTGCGGGCCAGCGGCACACCGTCGATGCTGAAGGTGCTGCTGCCCACCACGAAGTGCTGGTTGCTGCGGGTATGCACGTCGCCGCCAGCGTGCTGCCAGGCCAGGCCCGCCACCAGCTGGGCACCGTCGTCCTGGTTGGCACTGATGTCCCACGTGGCGCGCAGGCCGGCCGTGGCGGTCCACACCGAATCCTTGCTCGCCTCGATGGCCAGCGCGGTGCTGCCGCCGGCTTCCTCGGCCGCGTCCATGGTCAGGCGGGTGTAGCCCACGCCCACGTGCGGGGTCAGGGTCATGCGCTGCAGCTGGATGTCCCAGCCACCCTCGGCGAAGCCGGATACGGCGTGCGCGTCATGGCTGGCGCGCAGCTGCTGGCGGGCATCGCCGACGATGGCGGTGCGGTCGGTATCGACGTCATAGCTGGCGTAGCTGGCACCGGCATTGAACCAGGCCTCGCCGGCGCGGAAGCCTGCGTACAGGCCGCCGTGCACGGCATCGACATCGGAGCGGGCGCTGCGTGCATCGGTCTTCTGGCGCACCTTCTCGGTGCCGGCCACCAGGCCCACCGTCCAGGCTTCACCGAAGGTCCAGTCCAGGCCGGCCATCAGGCCTTCGCGGTGCTGGCGGCTGTCGGCCACGCCGTCGTTGCGGCCGTCCTGGCGGTTGCTGGCACCGCCACCGGACAGCCAGAAGCCGCCGCCGTGGGCCTTGATGGACGGGTTGCCACGCAGGCGCTGGCCGACGCCTTCATGCAGGAAACGGTCGTCCAGCAGCAGCGCACGGTTGCTGGCGTGGATCTCACCGGACAGGTGGTCGAACGCCTCGCGTGCCTGGTCGGCATCGAGCATCAGCAGCTGGTTGTACAGCGCCAGCGCCTCACCGGACTGCTGCAGCGTGTCCAGCCCGGCCGCCAGCGCACGCTGGTTGCTGTTGGCCGCCACTGCGCCAAACACCACCGGCGGGTTCACCCCGCCCGGCTCACCCGGGGTACCCGGCGTGCCCGGATTGCCGGGGTTGCCCGGTTCGCCCGGAGTACCCGGTTCGCCAGGTTCACCCGGCGTGCCCGGGTCACTCTTGATCGCGATGGCCAGGCGCACGTCGTTGCCGGTCTGCACCAGGGTCGGGTCGATGAAGGCCGAGCGCGAGATGACATCGTCGAACTGGCCGTCGATGCCCTCGGCCGCGCTGAGGATGGTGTAGACCTGGCCATTCTGGTAGCTGGTGGACGGGTCGAGCGCGGTCACGCGCACGCCGGCGGCACCGGACTGGCCGCCCGCGGCGACCCGGCCCAGATAGGCCTTGCCGGTCACCGTCAGCAGGTCGGACTGGCCATTGCCCAGCACATCGACGTCGTAGAAGGCCTTGTCGGCCACCTGTTCGGGGGTGAGGGCCTGGTTGTTGAAGTACAGGTTGCCGTCGATCACCAGGGTGCCCAGGCCGCCCTGGCCCGGCGACAGCACCGCACCATTGCGCACGAAGGTTTCACCCACGGTGGCGTTGCCGGCCAGCATGCCGCCGTTGATGACGTGCACGTTCGAGCTGCGGATCACATCGCTGCCCAGGCCCGTGCCGTAGTTGATCGTCTGCTGGAAGCCGGCGCTGCCATTGAGCACCAGGGTGCCGCCATCGATGCGGATCTCCTGTGCCACCGCCTGGCTCGTGCCGGTGTAGCCCTGGCCGGTGTAGGTGTCGGAGTTGATCACCAGGGTGCCACCGCTGACGTTGATGCCGCCGCCGAACGCGGTCAGGTCGCCGTTGAGCGTGGTGGTGCCGGCCAGCTGATGCAGACCACCGGAGGTCATCGAGTCGTGACCGCTGGCGATGGAGTTGTCCAGCGCGATGTCATCGGTGTGGTTGAACAGCAGCCCGCCGATGCCGCTGTTCATGGTGATCGGTGCACCGTCCAGCTCACCAGCGGCGGTGGCCGCACCCCAGGTGGGGCCATCGGCGGCGGTCCAGTCCTCCATGCCGCCACCGATGACCAGGTAGCCGCTGTTGTCCAGGGTGTAGCCGGTGCCGGCGCTGAGCTTCGCGCCGTTGTTCACCGTCAGCACGCCGAGCGGGTCGAAGACGGTCTTGCCCACGGTGATGCCATTGGCGGCGGTGATCGACGAGCCTTCACCGCTGACCAGCACCTGCTCGGGATAGAGCGCCGCCGTACCCAGCGGGAAGTCCGAGCCACCGGACACGCTCAGCGTGTCGGTGGTGATGCTGGCACCGTCCAGCACCTGCAGGTCGGTGGTGACCTTCATCGCGCCGGTGTTGACCCACTCGCTGCCGGTGCCGGTCAGGGTAGCCTTGGCGCGGCTGTCGCCGGTACCGGCGCCGAACGAGTTCTTGATGTTGGCAACGTCCGAACGGATCGCGCCACCGTCTTCGATCAGCAGGCTCGCCGTCGCATCCACGCGCGCCGCTTCGATGGCCGAACCCACGCCGCGCACTTCGATGCGACCGGTCTGCCCGTAGTCGCCCGACGGACCGTCCGGCGATTCGGCGATGAGCGACGTGGTCGCCCTCACGACGCCACCGTTCTCCACGCGCAGCAGCGCTTCGCCACGGCGGCCCAGTTCGAAGGTATCGGTCGTCACGCTGCTCGCGCCGGAGACCACCATCGTGCCGACCGAGTTGGCGTCCTGGCCCAGGAACACGCTGTCGGCCACCACGGTGCCGCCATCGGTAACGTTCACGATGCCCGAGCTGTTCTCGACGATGCCAGCAACCAGCGCGCCGCCGACGGTGAGCGAGCCGCCGCTGCCGATGTTCAGCTCGCCCTGGCCGCGCTGGCCGACCAGCAGGTTGTTGTTGGCGATGACCAGCGAACCACCACCTTCTACCGTGACCACGCCCTTGCTGCCCGCCAGCACGCCGATACGCATGCCCTGCGACAGACTGGGGCTGTTGACGGCAGTGGCTGCCACGGCGGCGCCGCCCGTGATCAGCAGGCTGCCAGTGCCGGCGTTGCCGACATCGATCTGGCGCGCGGTCAACGTTGAACCGGCGCCGCTGATCTCTGCCGCGCCCTCACTGCCTGCGGCAAAGCCCAGCACCACGTTGCGGGTGACGTCGACGCTGGCGCCGTCCTTGACCGTCAACAGGCCCTTGCCGGCGTCACCGACGCGCAGGTCGTCGAAGATGCTGGTCAGCGTGATGCTGCTGCCGGCACCTGCCACGTTGAGCGTGCCGAAGCTGCCGGCGAGCGTGCCCAGCGAAGCGCCTTCGGTGGAGGTCAGGCTGCCACCGCCCAGCACGTTGACCACGGCGGTGCCGTTGGGACCGACGCGGAAGCCATCGGCGTAGACGCGCGAATCGGTGATGGTTTCATCGTTGGTGAAATCGAAGGGCGCGGCGAACACGGACTGCATCGGCAGTGCTGCCAGGCCCAGTGCGAACAGCAGCGCGGTGCGCAGTGCGGTCGGACGCTGGCCGTGGCCGACGCGGGTGCGGCCGGGAGTGTGGGAGGAAGTGAGTTCCGAGGCGACCTGCATCTGGCCGGTGGTGTGGTTGAACACCTGGCGATAGATCCTGTTCATGACGCTCCATGTGTATGTCGTGTGGCTCGCAGGACCACTTCATGTGATCCGCGACGTGCGCCTGCCGGCAACCGGGGAATGGCCCCTGCGAAAAACCCGGCAGTAGAAACGCACGCACACCATACGGAGGCGAAGGGGGAGCGCCTATAAAAGTCGTCTGACTTCCGAGTAGGGAATTTCCGATGTGTCTGTCAGAAGCTTCGGAATTCCGCGCTTCTGTCTAACAGCTCACATAAACAGCGTCATTGCGGCCGTGAAGCCCATAACGAAGAAGCCCCGCTTTCGCGGGGCTTCCTGGAGTCAGCTCAGCTGGCCGTGGCAGTGCTTGTACTTCTTGCCACTGCCGCAGGGGCACGGATCGTTGCGGCCGATCTTCGGCTCGTCACGCTGCAGCGGGTTCACGCCCTGCTGCGAGGCTTCCACCTGCGCGGCTTCCTCGTCGGCGCTGTAGCTGCCGGCGTCCTGGTGCTGGAACTGCGACTGGCTCAGGCGGGCCTCCACCTGCTGCCGTTCGGCTGCTTCCAGCGCCTGCACTTCCTCGTCGCTGCGGATGCGCACGCGGGCCAGCAGGGTCACCACTTCGCGCTTGACGTTCTCCAGCATGTCCGAGAACAGCTCGAAGGCTTCCTTCTTGTACTCCTGCTTGGGCTGCTTCTGCGCGTAACCACGCAGGTAGATGCCCTGGCGCAGGTAGTCCATGCGGGCCAGGTGTTCCTTCCAGCTCTGGTCGAGCACGGTCAGCATCACGTGCTTTTCCAGCGCACGCATGGTTTCCTCGCCCACGCCGGCTTCCTTCTCGGCGAAGTGCTGGTTGACGCGCTCCAGCACCTTGGCAGCGATGCCTTCGGCGTCCAGTTCCTCGTGCGACTTGACCATGTCCACCAGCGACATCTGCAGGCCGAAGTCCGACTCCAGGGTCGCTTCCAGGCCACGCAGGTCCCACTGCTCGTCCACCGAGTTCGGCGGCACGAAGCGGGCGACGATGTCGAAGATCACGTCGTCGCGGATGCCGTCGACGTTGTCCTTCACCGATTCGGCGTCCAGCAGCTCATCGCGCTGGGCGTAGATCACCTTGCGCTGGTCGTTGTTGACGTCGTCGAAGTCCAGCAGGTTCTTGCGGATGTCGAAGTTGTGGGCCTCGACCTTGCGCTGCGCCTTTTCGATCTGGCGGCTGACCAGGCGGTCCTCGATGACGTCGTCTTCCTTCATGCCCATCATGCGCATGGCCTTCTGCACCCAGTCGGAGGCGAAGATGCGCATCAGGTTGTCTTCCAGCGACAGGTAGAAGCGGGACGAACCCGGGTCACCCTGGCGGCCCGAACGGCCACGCAGCTGGTTGTCGATACGACGCGATTCGTGGCGCTCGGTGCCGACGATGTGCAGGCCGCCGGCGGCCTTCACCGCGTCATGGCGCTTCTGCCATTCGGCCTTGACCGCGGCCTTCTGCTCGTCGGTGGCGCCCTCGCCCAGCTCGTGGATTTCCGCTTCCAGCGAACCACCCAGCACGATGTCGGTACCACGGCCGGCCATGTTGGTGGCGATGGTCACCGCGGCCGGACGACCGGCGTTGGCGACGATGGTCGCTTCGCGGTCGTGCTGCTTGGCGTTGAGCACTTCGTGCTTCACGCCGGCCTTGGCCAGGTGCTCGGACAGCATTTCCGAGGTTTCGATCGAGGTCGTACCCACCAGCACCGGCTGGCCGCGCTTGGCGCACTCTTCGATGTCGGCCAGCACCGCATTGAACTTGCCCTTGCGGTTGAGGAACACCTGGTCCGGGCTGTCCTTGCGGATGGTCGGGCGGTTGGTCGGGATGACCACCACTTCCAGGCCGTAGATGCTTTGGAATTCGAACGCTTCGGTATCGGCCGTACCGGTCATGCCGGACAGCTTCTTGTACATGCGGAACAGGTTCTGGAAGGTGATGCTCGCCAGCGTCTGGTTCTCGCGCTGGACCGGCACGCCTTCCTTCGCTTCCACGGCCTGGTGCAGGCCGTCGGACCAGCGGCGGCCGGACAGGGTACGGCCGGTGAATTCGTCGACGATGACCACTTCGCCGTCGCGCACGATGTAATCCACGTCACGCTGGTAGATGGCGTGCGCGCGCAGGGCGGCGTTGAGGTGGTGGACCACGGTCAGGTTCTGCGGCGCGTACAGGCCTTCGGTCTCGCCGTCGAGGATGCCGGCTTCCACCAGCAGCTGCTCGGCGTGCTCCATGCCCGCTTCGGACAGGTGCACCTGCTTGCCCTTCTCGTCCACCCAGAAGTCGCCCTCGCCGTCTTCCGCTTCCTGCTTGACCAGGTTCGGCACGACGCGGTTGACGCGGATGTACAGCTCCGGGGAATCGTCGGCCGGGCCGGAGATGATCAGCGGGGTACGCGCTTCGTCGATCAGGATGGAGTCGACTTCGTCGACGATGGCGTAGTGCAGGCCGCGCTGGTAGCGGTCAGCCTTGGACAGCGCCATGTTGTCGCGCAGGTAGTCGAAACCGAACTCGTTGTTGGTGCCGTAGGTGATGTCCGAGGCATAGGCTTCGCGCTTGTCGCTGTGCGGCATGCCCGGGTAGACCACGCCCACGCTCAGGCCCAGCCAGTTGTACAGCTTGCCCATCTGGGCGGCGTCGCGGCGGGCCAGGTAGTCGTTCACCGTGACCACGTGCACGCCCTTGCCTTCCAGCGCGTTGAGGTACACCGGCAGGGTCGCGACCAGGGTCTTGCCTTCACCGGTGCGCATTTCTGCGATCTTGCCCAGGTGAAGCACCATGCCGCCGATCAGCTGCACGTCGTAGTGGCGCATGCCCAGCACACGGCGGCCGGCTTCGCGGCAGACCGCGAACGCTTCCGGCAACACCTTGTCCAGGGCCTCACCACCGGCGATGCGCTGCTTGAACTCCGGCGTCTTGGCCCGCAGCTGCTCGTCGGAAAGCTTCTCGATCTCCGGCTCCAGCGCATTGATCTTGGCGACGATGCGGTTGAGCTGGCGCAGCTGTCGTTCATTACGACTGCCAAATACGCGGGTAAGCAGGCTGTTGATCATTGAAGGAACCGGGTTGGATGGACACAGCGGCCCGGTCTTCCCCCTGGGGATCCGTCCGCCGCAAACGAAACAGGGCGCATTGCGCCCTGTCGATGGCAACACCCATTGTAGCTTGGGACGGGCACCAGGGGTTTCAACCCTTTGGCGAGGGGGTCAGAGCCCTTCCGGGCTGCAGAAGGGATCCGACCACGCGCAGGATCGGGGCGGATCCCTTTCGCGACAGGGAAAGGGCTCTGCCCCCCAACCGGGGTTCAACCGCGGCTGATGCGGCCGACCGGGGTATTACCGCCGTCGCCGAGGAACTTGCGCGGGTTGACCACGTTGCCGTTTTCCCAGACCTCGAAGTGCACGTGGGCACCGGTCGAGCGGCCGGTGGAACCGGCCTTGGCCACTTCCTGGCCGGCACGGACCAGGTCACCGACCTTCACCACCAGGCGCGAATTGTGCGCATAGCGGGTCACGTAGCCGTTGCCATGGTCGACGTCGACCACGTTGCCGTAGCCGCCCTTCACGCCGGAGAAGCTGACTACGCCATCGGCGACGGACATCACCGGGTCGCCCACCTTGGCGTGGAAATCCATGCCCTTGTGGGTGGCGGCACCGCGGCCGAACGGGTCGGCACGGGTGCCGAAGCCGGAGGTCACGTAGCTGTTGCGGATCGGCATGCGCGAGGGCACGGCGTTCTGCTGCAGCTGGTGGTCGAACATCAGCGATTCCATCACCGACAACTGGCGGCCTGAAGCAGCGAAGCGCTGCTCCAGCACCTGTAAGTCGGCGTTGACGTCCTTGACCGGGATGTCCGAGGTCGGGCCGCCGGCATCGCCGTCACCCAGGCCGGGGGTCTCGTTGAAGTCGAACTCGCCGTCTTCGAGCTTGCCCATCTGGGTCAGGCGCTCGCCGAGGGCATTCAGGCGGGTGGCCTGTGCCTGCAGCTCGCCCAAGCGGGCGGCCAGGGCGTTGACCTGGGTCTGCGCATCGCGCTGGACCTTGGCCAGTTCAGCTTCCTGGCGGTCGACCTTGGCCTGCAGGCGCGAATCATTGAGCGCGCTGGCGCCAATGCCGCCGGCAAGGCCGATAATGCAGCCTACCCCGAGCACGCTGCCCAGCAGGGCGCGGGGGCGGTCCTCGAAATAGAACCGCAGACGCGCGATCGGCGATTTGGCCTGCCCTTCACGCGTTTTGATTACGATCTTTTTGAATGCCATCAGTGAGTTTTCATGTCTGAGCCGAAATCCAGCGTTCGTCCCGCGTCCAGGCCGAAACCGGCACTGGATGCAGTGATGGGGGACAAAAGCGGAAACCCTCTGCGTCGTGCCTTGTGGCTCGATGCGCTGGACCGTCAGTTGCGCCCCCAGTTACCGCCCGCGTTGCGCAACCGTTGCCGGCTGGCCAATGTGGACGGGGAACACCTCGTTTTTCTCGTCGAATCACCGGTCTGGCATGCCAAGTTGCGGCTTGCCGAAGCCCAGTTGCTCGACGCGGCCCGGTCCATCGGGCTGAGGGCCACCAAGGTGACCATCAAGACTGCGTCTCCCACTCCCACGCGCTCCCCAGCGCACGACAACCGGAATGGCCCCCACGCAGTTTCAGCCGCCACGCACAAAGGGCTACGCGACGCCTTGGCGGCCCTGCAGGATGCCCCGCTCAAACCGAAGCAAGGGTCCTGAGGACAACGGAGCATCCAGCTCCGATCCCCGTCGCGCATGTCACCGCAGCGTGAAACATTTTCGGGGGCCGGGTCGCATCCTAGCCGCCCCGGGTGGTCGAGTCGTTAGATTGCTGTTAAATAATCGTTATATTCAGGCTTCAAAGCGGTCAGGTTCACAAAACCGTGACCCCCAGCCGACCGTCGCTTTACGCGCTGCGCCATTCAGCCAGCTGCGCCCGGAAACGACAACGCCGCCTTGGAAGGCGGCGTTTTCTTCTTGTATTTCAACAACCTGAAATGATCAGGCGTAGGCCGGCACGGCGTACACCACCGGATCTTCGGCGGTCGGCGACTCGTAGGTCACCCATTCCCAGGCGGTGGCATCGGCCATCAGCGCACGCACCAGCTTGTTGTTGAGTGCGTGGCCGGACTTGAAGCCCTCGTAGGCACCCAGCACCTGGCCACCGGCCAGATAGAGGTCACCGATCGCATCGAGGATCTTGTGGCGCACGAATTCGTCGGCGTAGCGCAGGCCGTCTTCGTTGAGCACGCGGAACTCGTCCAGCACGATGGCGTTGTCCATCGAACCGCCCAGGCCCAGGTTGCGCTCACGCATGTATTCCAGGTCGCGCATGAAGCCGAAGGTGCGGGCGCGGGAGATTTCCTTGGTGTAGGCCATCGTCGAGAACTCGATTTCCTGGCGTGACTGCTTGGCCGGGATCATCGGGTGGTCGAACTGGATGGTGAAGCCCAGCTTGTAGCCCTCGTACGGGGTGAAGCGGGCAACCTTGTCACTCTCGGTCACTTCCACGGTCTTCAGCACGCGGATGAAGCGCTTGGGCGCGTCCTGTTCAACGATGCCCGCCGACTGCAGCAGGAACACGAACGGGCCGGACGAACCGTCCATGATCGGCAGCTCGGCCGAGGACAGTTCGACGATGATGTTGTCCACACCCAGGCCGGCCAGTGCCGACATCAGGTGTTCGACGGTCTGGATCTTGGCGTCGTTGCAGGTCAGGCCGGTGCACAGGGTCACTTCGGTGACCAGTTCGGCTTTGGCCGGCACTTCCACCACCGGGTCCAGGTCCACGCGCCGGAACACGATGCCATGGTTGACCGGTGCCGGGCGCAGGGTCATGTACACCTTGTCACCGCTGTGCAGGCCAACGCCGGTGGCGCGGATCGTGTTCTTGAGGGTGCGTTGCTGGATCATGGGGGCAGACCGGAAGTGACACGCTAGATTAACACGCACGTCCCCATACCCCGGCTGAAACACCCTTGGAGGCTGGCGGTGGGACACGCGTGAAGCAAGGCGGCCGGGCCCATCCTGGCCCGGCGCCCGCATTTTCTGGACAGGGTGGCGCAACCCGGGGGGGACAAGCCCCGGGCAGCTCCGCTTAGTCCGCCTGGCGGCGCAGGAAGGCCGGGATGTCCAGGTAATCGTTCGGCAGTTCAGCCGACGCCGGGGCCGAAGAGGCCGGTGCCGACGGGGTCGACGCGGCCACGCTGTCGCTGCTGGCACGACGCAGGCCCAGGCCCATGCCGCCGACGGCCTTGGACACGGCGTCGCCACCGTTGTCGAAGTCGCCGAATTCCGGCTGGCCGGTGGTCGCGTTGCGCACCAGCTTGATCGGCGCGCGTTCGCCCGGGCGCTGGCTCTTGCTGGCCGACACGCGGTTCAGGCCGGTGGCCACCACGGTCACGCGCACTTCGTCCTGCATGTCCGGGTCGAGCACGGTACCCACCACCACGGTGGCGTCTTCCGAAGCGAAGCCATCGATGGTGCGGCCGATCTCGTCGAACTCGGCCATGGTGAAGTCGGCACCGGCAGTGATGTTGACCAGGATGCCGTTGGCACCGGCCAGGTTCACGTCGTCCAGCAGCGGGTTCTGGATGGCGGCTTCGGCAGCGGCCTGCGCGCGGTCATCGCCACGGGCGGTGCCGGTACCCATCATCGCCAGGCCCATTTCGGACATGACGGTGCGCACGTCGGCGAAGTCGACGTTGATCAGGCCCGGACGCACGATCAGGTCGGCGATGCCCTGCACGGCGCCCTGCAGCACGTCGTTGGCGGCACGGAAGGCCTGGATCATGGTCGCGTTGCGACCCAGCACGGTGATCAGCTTCTCGTTCGGGATGGTGATCAGCGAGTCGCAGTGCTGGCTCAGTTCTTCGATGCCCTTCAGCGCGACCTGCATGCGGCGACGGCCTTCGAACGGGAACGGCTTGGTGACCACGGCCACGGTCAGGATGCCCATTTCCTTGGCCAGCTGTGCCACCACCGGTGCAGCGCCGGTGCCGGTGCCGCCGCCCATGCCGGCGGTGATGAACACCATGTCCGCGCCCTGCAGGGCGTCCATGATGCGCTCACGGTCTTCCAGAGCAGCCTGGCGGCCGACTTCCGGATTCGCGCCTGCGCCCAGGCCCTTGGTCACGTTGGTACCCAGCTGCAGCTGCAGCTTGGCACCGCAATTCTTGATGGCCTGCGAGTCGGTGTTGGCGGTGATGAATTCCACACCATCCACTGCCGAGTTGACCATGTGCGCTACGGCATTGCCGCCGCCGCCGCCCACGCCAACCACCTTGATCACCGCATTGGGTGCCATCTTTTCGATCAGTTCAAAATGCGCCATGTCCGTGTCCTCGTTGTATCCGCTTGTCGGTGGCATGGGCGTTGGGGCCTCCTGCCTCTTCGCGTCATGTTGCCGATGCGGCTGTGTGGGTTGTGTGTTGCGTTGTTGCGTCGTGTTGCCGGTATTGCAACCGGGCGGACCCGGGTGATGCAGGTTCCGCGTCAGAATTCGCCGCGGAACCAGGTCTTGAGTTTCTTGAACATGCTGCCCGCACGTCCGGTCGGCAGCGACGGCCGGCGCGGATGCTCGTTCTGGCTGCCCATCAGCAGCAGGCCCACGCCGGTGGCATGCACCGGGTTGCCCACCACTTCGCCGAGGCCGGTGACGTGCTGCGGAATGCCCACGCGCACCGGCATCTGCAGCATTTCCTCGGCCAGTTCGACCACGCCTTCCATCTTCGAGGCACCACCGGTCAGCACCAGGCCGGCGCGCACCAGTTCCTCGAAGCCGGAGCGGCGCAGTTCGGCCTGCACCATCTCGAAGATCTCTTCGTAGCGGCCCTGCACTGCCTGCGCCAGCGAATGGCGCGGCATGCGGCGCGGCGGACGGTCACCCACCGACGGCACCTGGATGCTTTCCTCGGCGGTGGCCAGCTGGGCCAGGGCGCAGGCGTAGCGCACCTTGATCTGCTCGGCTTCCGGGGTCGGCGTGCGCAGCATGTGCGCGATGTCGTTGGTCACGTGGTCGCCGGCGATCGGCAGCGAGGCGGTGTGGCAGATCGCGCCCTGCACGAACACAGCGATGTCGGTGGTGCCGGCGCCCATGTCGACCAGCACCACGCCCAGTTCCTTTTCGTCGGCAGTAAGCACCGCCACGCTGGAGGCCAGCGAGGACAGCACCAGGTCGTCCACCTGCAGGCCGCAGCGCTGCACGCACTTGCTGATGTTGGCCGCCGCGGACTGCGCGCAGACCACCAGGTGGGCATGCACTTCCAGGCGCACGCCGGTCATGCCGACCGGGTTGCGGATGCCTTCCTGCGAATCATCCAGCACGTACTCGCGCGGGATCGCATGCAGGATCTTCTGGTCAGCCGGGATCGCCACCGCCTTGGCCGCATCGAGCACGCGATCCAGGTCACCCCAGGTCACTTCGCCGTCGCGGATCGGCACGATGCCGGGCGAGTTCTTGCACTGCACGTGGTTGCCGGAAATGGAGGCGTACACCGAGCGGATCTCGCAGCCGGCCATCAGCTCGGCTTCTTCCACCGCACGCTGGATCGACTGCACGGTCGATTCGATGTCCACCACCACGCCGCGCTTGAGGCCGCGCGACTCGTGCGAGCCGATGCCGATCACTTCGATCGGGTTGCCCGGCGAATACTCGCCCACCAGCGCCACCACTTTGGAGGTGCCGATATCCAGGCCGACGATCAGCGATTTGTCACCCTTGCGATTCATGTCCTTTCCTGCGTTCGTCTGGCCGGGGTCGCGGGTGCGCCGGCCGGCGTGGCCGGCGTTCCCCAGCTCAGGGTGAAACCATTGGTGTATCGGAGGTCGGCGCGCTCGATCGGCGCAGCCTGGTTGGCCAGCTGCGGCAGCACGCGCACGAAGCGCTGCAGGCGCGAGCGGGCATCGTCACGGCCGACCACCACTTCAGTGCCATTGCTCAGCAGCAGCGACCAGCTGCCGCGCGCATCCATGGTCAGGCGGCGCACGTCCACACCGGCCGGTGCGAACAGCGCGCGCGCATCGTTGTACAGCTTCACCACTTCTTCGGTCTGGCTGTCCGGGCCATCCAGCTCGGGCAGCTGCAGGTCGGCCAGCTTCTTCGGCGTGGGGAACAGCTTGCCCTGCTCGGAAAGCAGGCGGCCTTCGCCCCAGCGCGCGAATGGCTTGTGCTCGACCAGGGTCACTTCCAGCACGTCCGGCCACTGCTTGCGCACCTGCGCGCTTTCCACCCACGGCAGCTTTTCCAGGGCGTCCTGCGCGTCCTGCAGCTTGACCGCGAAGAAGCCGGCATGTGCGTACGGCAGCAGCACCTGCTGCAGCTGTTCCGGCGGCACCCGCTTGAACTCACCGTGCACGCGCAGCTTCGCCAGCGGCCAGCGCTCGGCGCCGACCCAGCCATTGACCACGGCCACCACCGGCAGTGCAACCACCGACAGGGCCAACAGCCAGACGAAGATGCGCAGCACCGCGTTCATGCGTGCGATGCCTCCAGGGTCTGTTCCAGCACGCGCCACACCAGTTCCTCGAAACCGATGCCGGCCTGCGCTGCCGCCTTGGGCACCAGCGAGTGGCTGGTCATGCCCGGCGCGGTGTTCACTTCCAGCAGGAAGAAGCGGCCGCTGGCGCGGTCACGCATCACGTCCACGCGGCCCCAGCCACGGCAGCCGGCGGCGCGGAACGCAGCCAGGGCGATGCGGCGGATTTCTTCTTCGTCAGCGCCTTCCAGGCCCGGGCACAGGTACTGGGTGTCCTCGGCGATGTACTTGGCGTTGTAGTCGTACCACTGGCCCTTGGGCACGATGCGGATCGACGGCAGCGCGACGTCACCAAGAATGGCCACGGTCAGTTCGTCGCCTACCACCATCTGTTCCATCAGCAGCTGGCCGTCGTAGCGCGCGGCCAGGGCCACTGCTTCGTCCAGGCCGGCGTCGTCGGTCACCCGGCTGATGCCCACGCTGGACCCTTCGTTGGCCGGCTTGACCACCACCGGCAGGCCGAGCTCGGCCGCGTTGGCGTGCACGTTCTCCGCGGTCACCTTGCGGTATTGCGGGGTCGGCAGGCCCAGCGACAGCCACACCTGCTTGGTGCGGATCTTGTCCATGCTCAGCGCCGAGCCCAGCACGTCCGAACCGGTGTACGGCACGCCGAAAGCGTCCATCAGGCCCTGCACGATGCCGTCCTCACCGCCACCGTTGTGGCCGTGCAGGATGTTGAACACGCGGTCGACGCCGCCGGCGGCCAGCGCCTTGGCCAGCGCCGGAATGCCATCCACGGCGAACGCATCGACGCCGCGCGACTGCAGGGCTTCGAGCACGTTGCGGCCCGAATCCAGCGACACCTCGCGTTCGCTGGAGCTGCCGCCGAGGAGCACGGCGACGCGACCGAACACGGCCGGGTCGGTGGCGCGCAGCGGCGGGAAGGTCAGGGTGCTCACGCCTGGCCCTCCGCCTTGAAACCTTCCACGGCGATCTGGCTGGCGACGGCACCGATGTCGCCCGCGCCCATCATCAGCAGCAGGTCACCGTCCTGCAGCACGTCCGGCAGCACGCTGGCCAGCTCGGCGGCCTTGCCCACCACCACCGGCTCGCTGCGGCCGCGCGCACGGATGGCGCGGGCCAGTGCGTGCGAATCGGCACCGGCAATCGGCTCCTCGCCGGCCGGGTAGACCTCGCTCAGCACCAGCGCATCGACGCTGGACAGCACGGCGGCGAACTTGTCGAACTGGTCGCGGGTACGGCTGTAGCGGTGCGGCTGGAAGGCCACCACCAGGCGCTTGTCGGTCCAGCCACCGCGGGCGGCGGCAAACACCGCCTCCAGCTCGCTCGGGTGATGGCCGTAGTCGTCGATGATGCGGACTTTGGCGCCACTGGCCGTGGTCACTTCGCCCAGGTCGTTGAAGCGGCGGCCGACGCCGGCGAAGCTTTCCAGCGCGCGGGCGATCGCATCCGGGGCCACGCCCAGCTGCCAGCCCACCGCCGCAGCAGCCAGCGCGTTCAGCACGTTGTGCTTGCCCGGCAGGGCCAGCACCACCTCCTGGCTGGTGCCCTGCGGCAGGCGCAGGGTGAAGCGCATGCGCGAACCTTCCTGCACCACGTTCTCGGCGCGCACGTCGGCCTGCGGGCTCATACCGTAGCTCATCACATGGCGCGGGGTCCTGGCGGCCAGCGCGGCCACTTCCGGGTCGTCGATGCACAGCACGGCCAGGCCGTAGAACGGCAGGCGCTGCAGGAACTCGGCGAAGGCCGCCTGCACGCGGGCAAAGTCGTTGCCGTAGTTTTCCAGGTGGTCGGCATCGATGTTCGTGATGATCGACATCAGCGGGTTCAGGCGCAGGAAGCTGCCATCGCTTTCATCGGCCTCGGCCACCAGCCACTGGCCACCGCCCAGCTTGGCATTGGCACCGGCGGCCAGCAGCTGGCCACCGATCACGAACGTCGGGTCCAGGCCACCTTCGCTCAGCACCGCCGCGGTCAGGCTGGTGGTGGTGGTCTTGCCGTGCGTACCGGCCACGGCGATGCCGCGGCGGAAGCGCATCAGCTCGGCCAGCATCGCCGCGCGCGGCATGATCGGAATGCGCTGGCTGCGTGCTTCCATCAGTTCCGGGTTGTCTTCGCGGATGGCGCTGGAGACCACCACGCAGTCGGTGCCCAGCACGTTGGCGGCCGAGTGGCCACGCATGATGCGTGCACCCAGGCCAGCCAGGCGGCGGGTGGCCGCGTTGTCGGCGTTGTCCGAACCGGAGACTTCATAGCCCAGCGTCAGCATCACTTCGGCGATTCCGCTCATGCCGGTACCGCCGATGCCGACGAAATGCACGCGCGGGAACGCGCGCACCAGGTCGTTGGTGTCGTGCAGGCGGCGGATCATGCGCGGCCTCGCGCGTGGCAGGCGCAGTAGCGGGCCTTCTTCATACAGCTTCCTCGAGAATGATATCGGCGATGCGCTCGGCGGCATCGACCTTGGCCAGGGCACGCGCGGCTTGCGCCATCTGCATGCGGCGGGCGGGATTTTCGGACAGTTCGCGCAGCAGTGCGGCAATGCCGTCGGCCAGCGTTCCATCCTGCTTCAGCAACACGGCCGCATCGCGCTCGACCAGATACTCCGCATTGCGGGTCTGGTGATCGTCGACGGCGGCGGGGAACGGCACCAGCACGCTGCCCACGCCCGCCGCACACAGCTCGGCCAGGGTGGACGCGCCGGCACGGCACACCACCAGGTCGGCCCAGGCGAAGGCATCGGCCATGTCGGCGATGAAAGGAGTGATCTCAGCCTGCACGCCGGCCTCGGCATAGGCCTGCACGGCTTCGCCATGCAGCTTCTCGCCGCTCTGGTGGCGCACCTGAACCTGCACGTTGCCGGCCAGCCCGGCAATCGCCTGCGGCACGCCGGTGTTGAGCGCGCGTGCACCCTGGCTGCCGCCCACCACCAGCAGCCGCAGCGGGCCCTGGCGATCGGCAAAACGCTGTTCCGGCGGTGCGATCGCGGCAATTTCCGCGCGCACCGGGTTGCCGACGAACTCCTCGCCCTTGGCAAACGTGCCCGGGAAACCGGTCAGCAGGCGGCGCGCGTAGCGCGACAGGATGCGGTTGGTCATGCCCGGCGCACGGTTCTGCTCGTGCACCAGCAGCGGCAGGCGATGCAGGCGCGCGGCCATGCCACCGGGGCCGGAGGCGAAGCCGCCGAAGGCGACCACGGCGCGCGGCTGGCGCTTGCGAATGATCATGCCGGCCGCACGCAGGGCGCGCATCAGCCGCCACGGTGCACCCAGCAGGGCCAGCTTGCCCTTGCCGCGCAGGCCGGTGATGGCCAGGGTGTCGACCGGAATGTCGTGCTGCGGCACCAGACGGGTTTCCATCGCGCCGTCGGCGCCCATCCAGGTGACCGGCACGCCACGCTGGCGCAGCACACGGGCCACGGCCAGGCCGGGGAAGATGTGGCCACCGGTGCCGCCAGCCAGGATCATCACCGGGCGGGTATTGGTGTTGTTCGTGGAGGCAGTGCTCATGACAGCCTCCCGAAGGTCGGTTCGATGCGCGACTGCAGGCGGCTGGTACCACGCGCAGCGGCCGGTACAGCGGCAGCCACCGGTCCGGCAGCCTTCGGCGCGCTGGTGGCAGCGGCCGGTGCAGCCGGTTCAGCCGCCGGCGCGCCCGCGGCCTCTTCGCCACCGCCGATGCGCACGGCCTGGCGGCGCTCGGCGCGCTTCAGTTCATAGGACACGCGCAGCAGCAGGCCCATCGCCACGCAGGTCATCAGCACCGACGAACCGCCCGACGAGATCAGCGGCAGGGTCAGGCCCTTGGTCGGCAGGATGCCCAGGTTCACGCCGATCGAGACGAAGGTCTGCATGCTGATCCACAGGCCGATGCCGAAAGCGATGTAGCCGGAGAAGTGGCGCTTCATTTCCACGCAGCGCATGCCCAGCCAGAAGGTGCGGCCGACCAGCAGTGCGTACAGGGCGACGATGGTGCAGGTGCCCAGGAAGCCGAATTCCTCCGCGGTGACCGAGAAGATGAAGTCGGTATGCGCTTCGGGCAGGTAGTACAGCTTCTGCACCGAGTTGCCCAGGCCCACGCCGGTCCACTCGCCACGGCCCACGGCCATCAGCGCGTTGGACAACTGGTAGCCGTCGCCCTGCTGGTCGGCCCACGGGTCGAGGAAGGAGGTGATGCGGCGCATGCGGTACGGCTCGATGATCGCCAGCGCGCTCATGCCGACCAGGCCGATGATCACCGGCATCGACATGCGCGGCATGTTCACCCCGCCCAGCACCAGCATGCCGGCGGTGATCGCCAGCAGCAGGGTGGACGAACCGAAGTCGGGCTGCAGCAGCAGCAGCACGACCAGCGCACCGGCCACGCCCAGCGGCTTGAGCATCGCCGGCCAGGTCGCATTGACCTCGTCGCGGAAACGCACCAGGTAGCTGGACAGCCAGACGATGTAGAGCACCTTCACCGCTTCGACCGTCTGGAACTTGGAGATGCCCAGGTTGATCCAGCGGCGCGCGCCGTTGACCGTGCTGCCCAGGCCCGGCGTGAACACCGCCAGCAGCAGCACGAAGCAGCCCAGCAGCAGGATCTGGTTGTACTGCTCGATCGACTTCAGCTCGGTGCGGGCGGCCACGACCGCCAGCACGATGCCCACCGCCAGGAAGATCAGGTGGCGGTTGAGGTAGTAGAACGGGCTGCTCATCAGTGCGATCGAGCTGGATGCCACCATCACCACGCCAATGCCCGTGAGCGCAATGATCGCGCCCAGCAGCCACTTGTCGTAGCTGCCTTCGATGGCTTCGAGGCGTGTTGCCTGGCGGGACAGGTCGTTCATTCTCAGCGCACCTTCAGGGTGGCAAGGCCGATCAGCACGAGCACGACCGAGATGATCCAGAAGCGCACGATCACGCGCGGCTCCGGCCAGCCCTTCAGCTCGAAGTGGTGGTGGATCGGCGCCATGCGGAACACGCGCTTGCCGGTCAGCTTGAACGAGGCCACCTGGATCATCACCGACAGCGTTTCGATGACGAACACGCCGCCCATGATCACCAGCACCAGCTCCTGGCGGGTGATGACCGCGATCGTGCCCAGCACCGCGCCCAGCGCCAGTGCGCCGATGTCGCCCATGAAGACCATGGCGGGGTAGGTGTTGAACCACAGGAAGCCGAGGCCCGCGCCGGCGATGGCTGCGCAGATGATGACCAGCTCACCGGCACCGGGTATCTGCGGGATCTGCAGATAGTTGGCGAACACCACGTTGCCCGAGGCGTACGCGAACACGCCCAGGCCGCAGGCCACCAGCACGGTGGGCATGATCGCCAGGCCGTCCAGGCCGTCGGTCAGGTTGACCGCGTTGGAGAAGCCGACGATCCAGAAGTAGGCGATGGCCACGAAGCTGATGCCGGCCAGCGGCAGCGCGATCGACTTGAACATCGGGATGTAGAAGGTCAGCGCGGCCGGCACGTCGGCGGTCTGCAGCAGGAAGATGCCTGCGGCCAGGCCGAAGATCGACTGCAGCAGGTACTTCCAGCGCGAGGCCAGGCCGTTCGGGTCGCGGCGCACGATCTTGATCCAGTCGTCGTACCAGCCGATGGCACCGAAGCACAGCATCACGGCCAGCACCAGCCACACGTAGCGGTTGCGCAGGTCGGCCCACATCAGCACCGACAGGGTGACGGTGAGCAGGATCAGCGAACCGCCCATGGTGGGCGTGCCGGCCTTGACGAAGTGGGTCTGCGGGCCGTCGGTACGGATCGGCTGGCCGCCCTTGAACTGGGCAAGACGGCGGATCACCGCCGGGCCCAGCCACAGCGACAGGAACAGCGCCGTCAACGCGGCAAGGATGGCGCGGAACGTCTGGTAGTTGAACAGCCCGAACAGGCTCTCCAACTGCTGCAACCATCGAGCCAGTTCATACAACATGCGGGGATTCCTCTCCTTGCGCCAGCAGCGCTTTGACAATCGTGTCCATGGCGCTGCCACGGGAACCCTTGACCAGGCAGCGCACGCCGGCGTGCAGCTCGTCCTTCAGCGCCTGCGACAGCGCGTCATGGGTGGCGAAATGACGGCCGCCTTCGCCGAAGGCGGTGGCAGCGGCGGCACTGAGCGGGCCCAGTGCGTACAGGCGCTTGAGGCCGGCGGCACGTGCGCGGATGCCGGCCTGCGCGTGCAGGGCTTCGGCGTCCGGGCCCAGCTCGCGCATGTCGCCCAGCACCAGCCAGCCCTCTTCCGGGGCGGCGGCCAGGGCATCGATGGCGGCGGCCAGCGAACCGGGGTTGGCGTTGTAGCTGTCGTCCACCAGCACCGCGCCATTGCGCAGCTGGTGGGCGATCTGGCGGCCCGGTACCGGCTGTGCCGCGGCCAGGCCCGAGGCCACCAGGGCCAGGTCGATGCCGGCGCCCAGCGCCAGGCTGGCCGCGGCCAGCGCGTTGCTGACGTTGTGCCGGCCCGGCAGGCCAAGCGCGATGCGGACCTCGCCCTGCGGCGCGACCAGGGTGAACTGGCTGCCCTGCGCACCGGCGCGGATGTCGCGCGCGGTGACATCGGCGCTGTGGTCCAGGCCGTAACGCAGTACCCGGCAACGTGCCGGGGTACCGACGAAATGCTGTTCGAACCAGCGGCCGTAGGCATCGTCGACATTGATGACGGCCACGCCATCGGCCGGCAGCGCGGCATAGATCGCGCCCTTGGTCACCGCCACGCCGAGCAGGCTGCCCATGCGTTCCAGGTGCGCCGGAGCGATGTTGTTGACCAGCGCATAGCGCGGGCGGGCGATATCGGTCAGGTAGGCGATGTCGCCCGGCTTGCCGGCGCCCATCTCGTAGACGGCGTAGTCGGCATCTTCCGGGGCATCGATCACCGCCAGCGGCAGGCCGATCTCGTTGTTGCGGTTGCCCGGGTTGGCGTAGACCACCTTGTGTGCGTGCTCGGCCACCTGCTGCAGGATCGCCAGCAGCAGGCTCTTGACGCTGGTCTTGCCGTTGCTGCCGGTGATCGCGAACACCTCGGTGTCGCGGTCGCGCTGCATGCCGGCGGCAATCCTGGCCAGGGCCAGTTCGCTGTCGGCTACCAGCACCTGCGGCACGTCCAGTGGCAGCAGGCGCTCGACCAGCAGCGCGCTGGCACCGCGCGCCTGCGCATCGGCGGCGAAATCATGGCCGTCGAAACGCTCGCCGCGCAGGGCCACGTACAGGGTGCCGGCGCCCAGGCTGCGGGTGTCATTGCTGACCGCATCGATGGCCACGTCATCGCCGTGGATCTCGCCACCGGCCCAGTGCGCGATCAGCGAAAGCAGGGTGCGCTTCATGCGATGCCCTCCCCTGCCTGTGCTGCCAGCACACCGGCCTTGGCAGCCAGCGCGGCAGCCGACACTTCGGTGTCGTCGAAGTCGTGGCGCACGCCGTTGACCTCCTGGTAGGGCTCGTGGCCCTTGCCGGCGATCAGGATGATGTCGCCTGCACCGGCGCGCTTAACCGCCAGGCCGATCGCACGCGCGCGGCTGCGCTGCACGGTCACGTGTGCCAGGTCGCGCGGTGCTCCTTCGCGTCCTGCGACCGCCCCGCTCGGGCTTCCATGCCCAGCGAAGCCGGCGAGGATGTCGGCCACGATCACGTCGCCGTCTTCGCCGCGCGGGTTGTCGTCGGTGACGATGACCTGGTTGGCCAGGCGTTCGGCGATGGCGGCCATCTGCGGACGCTTGCCGGTATCGCGCTCGCCACCGCAGCCGAACACGCAGTACAGCGTGCCCTGCAGGTGGCCGTGCAGGCTTTCAAGGGCCTGTTCCAGCGCATCCGGGGTGTGTGCGTAGTCGACCACCACGGTGGGCAGGCCGTCTTCGCCACCGAGGCGGTTCATGCGCCCGCGGATCGGCTGCAGTGCCGACAGCACTCCGGCGATGCGCTCGATCGATTCGCCCAGTGCATGCAGGCTGCCGGCCACGGCCAGCAGGTTGTCCACGTTGAAGCGACCCAGCAGCGGCGACTGCACCGCAGCGCGCGCGCCGTCGATGACCAGTTCGAAACCGATGCCGCGGCCATCCAGCTGCAGGCCTTCGGCACGCACGCTGGCACCGGCGGCACCGCGCGAGCTCAGGCCGATGGCCTGCACGCTGGCCGGCAGGCCTGCGAACAGTTCACGACCGAAGGCATCATCGAGGTTCACCACTGCGGCCTTCAGGCCCGGGCGGTGGAACAGGCGTGCCTTGGCCGCGCCGTAGCTGGCCATGTCACCGTGGTAATCCAGGTGATCGCGGGTGAGGTTGGTGAACACCGCCACGTCGTAGTGCACGGCGTCCACGCGGCCCTGGTCCAGCGCGTGCGAGCTGACTTCCATCGCCACCGCACGTGCGCCGTCGTTGCGCAGCTGCGCCAGCAGCGCATGCATCTGCAGCACCAGCGGGGTGGTGAATCCGGTCGGCTCGACCGCACCATAAAGTCCGGCGCCCAACGTGCCGATACTGCCACTGGGCGTACCGAGGAGGTGCCAGGCCTGGGCCAGCAGCTGCACGGTGGAGGTTTTGCCGTTGGTACCGGTCACGCCCACCATCGTCATCGCACGCGAGGGCGCACCATGGAACTGGTCGGCCATGGCGCCGAGGCGTGCGCGCAGGCCCGGCACGGCGATGGCATCGGCCGGCGCCGGCAGCTCGGCCGGGGCCGGCGGCTCGAACAGGATGGCGCTGGCACCGGCCGCGCGCGCCTGCTCGACAAAGCCCAGGCCATGCGCGCCGAAACCGGCAATGGCGACGAAGGCATTGCCGGGGCGCACGGCACGGCTGTCGAGCACCAGGCCGGTCAGAACGGGATCGTTGCCCGCCAGGGCAACGTCCGGAAGCAACTGCGAAAGCAACATCGAAGGACTCATTGCGTGCCTCCCGCGGGCGGGGCCGGCACATGGTTCTGCGCGCTGGGCAGCGCGGCGTCGAATTCGGCGGCGGCATCGGCCGGCAACGCGGCCTCGGCCGGCGGCGCCGGCAGGATGGAGGCCGAATGCCCCATCTTTCCGGACTGCTGGGCAGCCAGCCACGACTGCAGGTCGTCCAGCGGGACGTCCATCAGGCGCAGGGTGCCTTCCATCACGTTGTGGTACACCGGCGCCGACACCAGGCCGCCGTAGAACTTGCCGCCCTGCGGGTCGTTGATGACGATGACGGTGGCGAAGCGCGGGTTGGTGGCGGGCACCACGCCGGCGAACAGCGAGTTGTAGTGGCCACGCTCGTAACCGCCGGGGCCGGCCTTGCGCGCGGTACCGGTCTTGCCGGCCACGTGGTAGCCCAGCACGGCTGCCTGCTTGGCGCCGCCCTGCGTCACCACCGTCTCCATCATGGCCACGACTTCCTTGGCCACGTTCTCGTCGATGATCTGCTTGCCTTCGTTGCGCTGGCCCTTGACGAAGGTCGGGGCGATCAGCTTGCCGCCGTTGGCCAGCGCCGAGTACGCGGTGGCGATCTGCAGCGGCGTCACGTTCAGGCCGTAGCCGTAGGACATGGTGGTCTTGGTGGCGCCATCCCAGTTGCCGGGGCGGCGCACCACGCCACCGGATTCACCGGGGAAACCGCTGTGCGGCACCGAGCCGTAGCCGAAGCGGCGCACACCGTCGTAGAAGGTCTGGTCGGTCATCTTCGCAGCGATCTTGGCTGCGCCGATGTTCGAACTGCGGGTGATCACGCCGGTGACGTTGAGCACGCCGTTGTTGCGCGGCACGTCGCGGATGGTGAAGCGGGCCACCTGCATGTAGCCCGGGTTGGTATCGATGATGGTGTCCTTGGTCACCGCACCGGACTGCAGCGCGGTGGCGATGGTCAGCGGCTTCATCGTCGAACCCGGCTCGACCAGGTCGGTCACGGCGCGGTTGCGGCGCGTGTCCGGCACTGCACCATTCAGCGAATTCGGGTTGTAGGTCGGCAGGTTGACCATGGCGAGGATCTCGCCGGTGGCCACGTCCATGATCACCATCGAACCGCCGGCCGCCTTGTTGGCCACCAGCGCGTTGCGCAGTTCCTTGAAGGCCAGGTACTGGATACGGCGGTCGATGCTGAGGGTCAGGTCCTTGCCCGGCTCGGCGGCGCGCAGCAGGTCGCTCTCCACCGTTTCGCCCTTGCGGTTGCGGATCACCCGCTTGGCGCCGGCCTTGCCGCGCAGCCATTCGTCGAAGGCCAGCTCCAGCCCTTCCTGGCCGCGGTCATCGATGTTGGTGAAGCCCAGCACGTGCGCCATCGCCTCACCCTGCGGGTAGAAACGGCGGAACTCGCGCTGCGCGGCCACGCCCGGAATCTTCAGCGCGACCACTTTCTCCGCGTCGTCCGGATTGATCCGGCGACGCAGGTACATGAATTCCTTGTCCGACTTCTGCGACAGGCGGCTGCTCAGCTCGTCCACCGACATGCCGACCGCCTGGGCCAGCTCGGGGATGCGGTCCGGCGCACGCAGCAGGTCCTGCGGGTTCACCCAGATCGACGCGACCGGGGTCGACACCGCCAGCGGCTCGCCGTTGCGGTCGGTGATCATGCCGCGAGAGGTCTTGATCGGCAGCTCGCGCAGGTAACGTGCCTCACCCTGGCGCTGGTAGAAATCGCTGTTGATGATCTGCACGTAGGCCGCGCGACCGACCAGCGACACCGAGCACAGGCCGAGCGCCAGCGCGACCCAGCGCAGGCGCTGGCGCAGGTTGAAGGCGTTGCGCGGGCGGTTGCGGCCGGTCTTGCTCATGGGCGCACCACCACCACGTCGGCGGCTTCGGGGAACTTCATGCCCAGCTTCTCGCGGGCCACGCGGTCGACGCGGTTGGCTTCGGCCAGGGTGGCCTGTTCCAGCTGCAGGCGGCCGAACTCCAGGTTGATGTCATCACGCGTGCGCTCGGCACGCGACAGCTCGATGAACGTCTGCCGATGACGGTGACGCACGAACACGACGCCGATCGCCGAGGCCACGGTGCAGGCCAACAGGATGATCAGCAGCAGCCGGCTCATGCATCGGCCTCCCGCTTCTGTGCCACGCGCAGCACGGCGCTGCGGGCACGCGGGTTGGCGGCCAGTTCTTCGTCGGTGGCCTTGATGGCACCGCCGATCAGGTCCAGGGTCGGAACGAACGCCACGGCCTCGGGCAGGCGGCGGTTGGCCGGCGGCGCCTTGGCCAGGCGGTTCATGTACTGCTTGACGATGCGGTCTTCCAGCGAATGGAAGCTGATCACCGCCAGGCGACCGCCCGGCTTGAGCCGTTCCACGGCCGCATCGAGCCCGGCTTCCAGATCGGCCAGCTCGCGGTTGATGTGGATGCGGATGGCCTGGAAGCTGCGTGTGGCCGGGTGGATCTTGTCTTTTCCACGCGGCATCACCGAAGCGATCAGCTCCGCCAGTTCGCCAGTGCGGGTGAACGGCTGCTTCTCGCGGCGGGCGACGATGGCACGGGCGATGCGGCGGCTCTGCCGCTCTTCGCCGTAGGTCCACAGCACGTCGGCGATCTCGTGGTCTTCGACGCGGTTGATCCACTGCGCCGCGCTCTCGCCGCTGTCCGGGTCCATGCGCATGTCCAGCGGGCCGTCCTTGCCGAAGCTGAAACCACGCGCGGCCACGTCCAGCTGCGGCGAGGACACGCCGAGGTCGAACAGCACGCCATCCAGGCCTTCGGCCGTCGCATCCCACTGCAGCAGCTGGGCGAAGCTGCCACGGAAGATGGACACGCGCGGGTCCGGCGCGAAATCGCGCTCGGCCACAGCGATGGCTTCCGGATCCTTGTCCATGACCAGCAGGCGCCCCTCCGGGCCCAACTGGGTAAGCACCCCGCGTGCATGACCGCCACGACCGAACGTGCCATCCAGATAACGTCCGTTTTCGATCACCCTCAGGCCGTCAATGACCTGGGTGTACAGGACCGGCAGGTGCACCGCCGGCGACTGCGACACCGGAAGGTGACCGGTCTGCGCTTCTGGGCGCATCCGGGCACCCCGGCTCACAACTTCAGGTCGAGCAACCCATCACCCAGATCCTCGTCAGACAATGTCTGCTGGATCAGGGCACGATGCGCCTGCTCGCTCCACAATTCGAATTTGTCGCCCATACCGAGCAATACCGCCTTTTTTTCAATGCCCACCGCACCGCGGTGGCTGGCGGGAATGCTGATACGACCGTTGCCGTCGAGCTCGAGATGGGCGGCCGAACCGACCAGCTTCTGCTGCAACAGGCGCACGACGCGCTGGGTGTTGGGCTTGGACATCACGTCGTCGCGGACCCGCTCCCATTCCGACTCGGCATACAGCCACAGGCAGCCGGCTTCGAACGGGTTGTAGGTCAAAACAAGACGGTTGTTGCTGGCACGCGCGACGAGGTCGCGGTAGGCGGTGGGAACCGCCATGCGTCCTTTATCGTCAACTGTGATGGCCGTCTCGCCCTGGAACACGACGCGTGCACCTTTCCTTCGCCCGGTGAAACATTGAACCACGAAAACCCACAAAACACCCGGATTTCCCTCTGATGCCCACCTTAGCAGCGGCCCTAGGGTTGTCAACAACTTTTCAGCGGGGAAATCGCCAGCCACATCAATGGCTTGCAGCAATGTTTAGAGAATTGTTCAAGGCTTATCCACAAGTTGCTGATCCGTCTCAATTTTTGAGATTGAACAGAAGTTCAGGGGTGTGGAGACGGCGTGAAACATGGCCTGCGCATTCATCCAGAACGGGCTGAAAGCGGCGTCGGATTGCGCAAACCGGGCACAATGACGCCATGTGCCTGCTTGCTCTTGGCTGGTTACGTCACCCGCGCTGGCGACTGGTGATGACCGGCAACCGCGATGAGTTCCACGCCCGCCCGACGGCGGCCCTGGCCCCCTGGCAGGACGAGCCGTCCATCATCGGTGGGCGCGACCTGCGTTCGGGCGGTGGCTGGGCTGGCGCGGGGGCTGATGGGCGCATGGCCGTGGTCACCAACGTGCGTGATCCGCTCGCCGCTCAGGCCGGCCCTTCGCGCGGCGCGCTGGTGGCCGATTTCCTGCGCGGCCGCGAACCGGCCGCCGTGCACATCGACCGGCTGGCCGGCATCGCCGCCGCGTATGCCCCGTTCAACCTGTTGTTGGCCGATGGCGACAGCCTTGAGTACCTGGGCAACCATCCGGCCGAGCGCCAGACGCTGGGACCGGGCGTGCACGGCATGTCCAACGGCGCGCTGGACGCGCCTTGGCCGAAGACCCGCAGGCTGATGGCCGCGCTCTCGACCTGGCTGGACGCCGACGGGGTCGGATCTCTTTCGCAAAGCGAAAGGGCTCTGACCCCAGACCTGACCCCGCTGTGGAATGCCCTGGCCGACGAACACCGCCCCGCCGACGGCGACCTGCCCGACACCGGCATCGGCCTGGAACGCGAGCGTTGGCTGAGCCCGGCCTTCATCCGCGGCGATGATTACGGCACCCGCGCCAGCACCGTGCTGCTGATCGGCCACGATGGCCACGGTGAGATGTACGAGCGCCGGTTTGGTGCGCAGGGCGTGTTCCTGGGCGAAGGCCACGTCTCCTTCCAGGTAAATTCGGGCTTGCCCGACTGAAGCTCTCCGTAGAGTGGAACTTGCTCCACTGTCTGGTTCCGTCGAGCAAGCTCGACGCTACGCAGCAGCTTGTCGTGATCTGCACGCTCCTTGCCCCCCCTCACATCCACATGGGGCCGGAACACCGCTTCGCCAGCGCTCAGAAGCGCTTACCACACTCACATCCCGCGCAACGACTGAGGGAATCGCGTCAGGTCCGCGAGGTGCGGATCGGGCCGTTCATTCCATATATCAGCTGTCCCGCCGCTACCCGTTCAGCATGCAGAGCGCCCTTGCCGGCGCCCCACCCCTCTGAATGAGCCGAACGCATGCACCGGACACTGATACTCACCCTTACCCACCTGCTGACCCTCGGCCTTGGCTTCGGCCTGGGCGTCTACTTCCTGCCCATCCTGACTGCACCCGATGACCCGCCGCACGAGCAGGTGCAGGCGGCCATGGCCGATGCGGCGTACAGCAGCATCTTCAAGCGCAATCTGAAAGGCAGCGACGCCTTGCACTGGGCCGAAGGCAAGGTGACTGTCAGCCGCAGCCAGATCGCGTTCGAGGGCAAGATTGCGCCCGGGCCGGACTACAAGGTGTATCTGACCAAGGAATTCGTGGAAACCGAAGCCGACTTCGAGCGCATCCGTGCCACGTCCATGCGCATTGGCGAAGTGAAGACTTTCAACCGCTTCCTGGTGGATGTGCCACCCACCGTGGATGTGGACGAGTTCACCACGGTCGTGGTGTGGTGCGAACGCTTCGCGCAGTTCATTTCCGCCGGCCAGTACCGCACGCCACGCTGAACGGGATGGGGTCGGAGCCCTTTCCCGCGGAAAGGGATCCGACCCCGCAGCCGTGGTCGGGCCACGTGCGGGGACGACGAGAGAGGAGGCGGAGCCGGCCGATAAGCCGGGTTCTGTCGTGGACAGTCATTCCTCTAGGCGTTACGTCGCCGCAACGCTCAAGCAACCTACCCGGATCCAACGCGGGCCGCGCCAATGGATCCCTATTTGGTCTTGCTCCAGGTGGGGTTTGCCGTGCCGGTCTGTTGCCAGACTCGCGGTGCGCTCTTACCGCACCATTTCACCCTTACCGGCCTTCCGAGGAAGACGTAGGCGGTATCTTTCTGTTGCACTTTCCGTCGGCTTGCGCCGCCCAGGCGTTACCTGGCACCTTGCCCTATGGAGCCCGGACTTTCCTCGGCACCCCCGAAAGGATGACGCGACTGTCTGGCCGGCTCCGCCAACGCGCATTCTAGCTTACGCGCGGCCATCCTGCCCGGTTGATCGCGGCGAACGGCGCGTCCGTTCATGCATGGCGCGGATCTACCGGCCCTACCCGCGCACCATCCCCCGCCCCACGGTCAATGTCGCCCCTGCGCAGGTCCCTCAGGATGGCTTACACAACTCCCGGCGAAGATCATCCACCAATCGCTTTCGGCTGCTGCGATCGTACTCGACAGGCGAAAATGGCATCGATGCGTGCGCGTAGTCGTCGATCACTGCCAGCAGCGCCTGCGTGTCGACACGTGCACTGAGAGGCGCCTGTTCATCACTGAGGAGTGCAACAAGTCGTTCCTGGAGCAGCTCCTTTCGGGCAATACCGGCACCAGTGGACGGATCTGCAATACACAGGCCGAAGGTGCCGTTGAAGAAGTGCGGGAGCAGCAGTTCAGCCTTTGCGTGCGCCCGGTCGGCATCCCCAAGTTCGCCCGCCAGGTAGTCCACGAGCTCCTGCAGGAGAACGGCCGCCACGGCCGCCCGCTCATCCCCAGGTGACGCGCTGTCGGCAATGCGCGTCCAGCGTGCGCAATCGGTACGGAAGTACTCGCCGGCAAGGTGTTCACTGATGGGAATGACGCCGAAAACCGCAGATCGGACGCGTCAGGGGCGCGTGGGCATCACGGGCGCCGATCCACGGACTTCGCTCACGTCAGAGGCCTCGGCGACCAGGTCACCGTGCCAACACGCTTCGGGAGCGGGAGTATCCGCACGTGCCGGACTGTTCTCAACCTCGCCCTGCAGGACGTCCGATGATGCCCAGGACTGCCGGGCTCGTGCGGTCAGGCGCGGATCGTTCGTCGATGTTGATTGCGACATCAGCGGGGATCCGTGCCTTTCCGCATGCCGCGCCGGGCGCTCGCCGGGCATGGCCCGGCGCTACCGGTCAGCTGCCGTACAACGCCTTGCGCGGGGCGCCGGTCAGCTCGGCGGCCAGCTTGGCGGCCGTGGACGGCGGCAGGTGCTCGCTCAGCTTGGCGTAGACGTGGCGGCCGTGCGCCAGCTGCGCCTCGGCATCATCGCCGGCGCCCTGCACCATCACCACGAACTCGCCCTTGCGCTGGTTCTCGTCGGCCTCGACCTTGGCCAGCAGGCCGGCCAGATCACCGTCCAGCACGGTCTCGAACAGCTTGGTCAGCTCGCGCGCCAGCACCGCCGGGCGCTCGGCGCCGAAGATCGCCGACATGTCCGCCAGCGATTCGACGATGCGGTGCGAGGATTCATAGAACACCATCGTCCGTACTTCGCCGGCCAGCGCCTGCAGGCGGTCGCGGCGGCCGCTGGCCTTGGCCGGCAGGAAACCCTCGAAACTGAAGCGGTCGCTGGGCAGGCCGGCCACGCTGAGCGCGGCGATGGCCGCGCAGGCGCCGGGGATGGGACTGACCTTGATGCCGGCCGAGCGCGCGGCGCGGACCAGGCGGAACCCGGGGTCGCTGACCAGCGGCGTGCCGGCATCGCTGACCAGGGCCAGCGACTCGCCGGCCTGCAGACGCGCCACCAGGCGCTGCGACAGGGCCTCTTCGTTGTGCTCGTGCAGGGCCACCAGCGGCTGCTGGATGCCGAAATGGGACAGCAGCTGGCCGCTGCGGCGGGTGTCTTCGGCACAGATGGCGGCCACCGAGCGCAGCACCTCCTGCGCGCGCGGGCTCAGATCGGCCAGGTTGCCGATCGGCGTGGCGACGACATACAGGGTTGGCACACTCATTTCAGCGGTACTCACGGGGCAAGGGTAGAATCCTAGCGTGTACCTGGCCAAGGCCGCTGCCCTCATCGCATGGACCCGATCATGAACAAGCCCGCCGCACGCATCTCCGCCCTGTCATTGTCGCTGATGCTCCTGGCTGGTTGTGCCACCACCAGCCTCACCAGCGCCCCCGAATCGCCGGCCCAGAGCCAGGCGCTGGCGCTGATCGAACAAGGCAAGCCGCGCGACGCTGCCCTGCAGCTGGAGGCGCAGGCCGCCACCCTGCGTGGCGGTGCCCGCAGCAACACCCTGGCCGATGCGGCCTGGGCCTGGCACCTCGCCGGTGACAGCGCCCGCGCACGCAGCCTGCTGGGCCAGCTGACCGCTCGCCAGCTCTCCGGCGCCAGCCTGCAGCGCTTCCAGCTGACCAGCGCCGAGCTTGCTCTGGCCGACAAGCAGCCTGCACAAGTGCTGGTCCTGCTGAAGGACGCGGGTGACAACGTGCACCCCGGCCTGCGCACGCGCTGGCACCTGGCCCGTGCCGAGGCACTGCAGGCCAGCGGTGACAGCTTCGCTGCCGCCGCCGAACGCGCCCGTGCCCATGCCAGCCTGGCCGGTACCGCCCGCAGCGAGAACCAGGCCGCCATTTCCGGCCTGCTCGGCACGCTGGACGACGCTACCCTGCGCAGCCGCGCCGCCGCGCTGCCGGCCAATGACCCGCTGTACAACTTCGCCGGCCGTGCGCTGATCGCCCGCGGCCTGCCGCTGCCGCGCCCGTTCGACCGCGACGGCGCCGCCCAGTTCGATACCAGCAAGCGCCCGCCGGCGATGAGCGATGGCTACCGTCCGCCGGCGAAGATGGCCGTGCTGCTGCCGCTGAGCGGCCGCCTGGCCACCGCCGCGCAGCCGGTGCGCGATGGCCTGCTGGCTGCCTATTACGGCGAAAGCCGCCGCCGCCCGGAGATCAACTTCTTCGATACCGCCGGAACCCCGGCCGGTGCGCTGGCCGCGTATGACAAGGCCGTGGCGTCCGGCGTCGACTTCGTGGTCGGCCCGCTGGGCCGTGATGAAGTGGACGCGGTGTACGGCCGCCAGCCGCTGCAGGTGCCGGTGCTGGCCCTGAACCGCGGCAAGGATGCGCCGCCGGCGGGCAGCGCTGGTTTCTCGCTGGCGCCGGAAGACGATGGCATCGTGGCCGCCGAATACCTGCGTGGCCGCGAGCGCAACCGCGCCCTGGTCGTCAGCAGCAACGACGACACCGGCCGCCGCGCCGCGGCCGCATTTGCGCAGCGTTTCGCCCAGCGCGGCGGCCAGGTGGCCGCCACGGTCGCCGTCGTTGACGCGGTGGGTGATATCAGCGCACAGGTGCGCAATGCCGGCCAGATCGATGCCGTGTTCCTGGCCGTTCGTGCCCCGCAGGCGCGCCTGCTGGCACCGCAGCTGGCCCTGGCCGGTGCCGGTGGCGCAACGCGCGTCGGCACCAGCCAGCTGACCACCGGCAGCGGCAAGGTCGAGGAAGACGTGGCGCTGGACGGCATCATCTACCCGAACGAAGCCTGGAACGTGCGCAGCGTGTCCGGCCTGCCGTCGGCCGCGCAGGTGGGCCAGACCCTGCCCAGCGCGCGCGGTGCCGCCGGCCGCCTGTTCGCCTTCGGTGCCGATGCGTGGAAGATCAGCGCCTACCTGGAAAAGCTGTCGAACGAGGGCGGCCTCGATGGCGCCACCGGCACGCTGTACCTGGACAGCAACGGCAACATCCTGCGCCAGCCGGCGTGGTCCACCTTCAGTGGTGGCCGCACGATGCCGATCGTCGGTGGTCGCTGAGCACCTGCAACGGGGCTCTGCGGTGGAAGCCGCCGCCGAGCAGCACCTGCAACAGGCCGGGTTGCAGCCGCGCGCACGCAACGTGCGCTACCGCGGCGGTGAACTGGACCTGGTGATGGACGACGCGGGCACCGTGGTGTTCGTGGAGGTGCGTTATCGCGCACGCGCGGATTTCGGTGGCGGCGCGGCCTCGGTGGATGCGCGCAAATGCCGGCGCCTGGCCCATGCCGCGCTGCTGTACCTGCAGGAGCACCCTGCGCTGGCCGATGCGCCCTGCCGCTTTGATGTGGTTGAGGCTACCGGCGATCCGCCGCAGCTGCGTTGGCTGCGTGATGCGTTCCGGTTGGATGACTGCTGATGCCTTCGATCATCACCCATGCCGCCGTGCCACTGGCGCTGTGGTGTGCCGCTGACCGCGGCCGCATTCCGCCGCGCGTGCTGGCCGCCGGCGTGATTGCCGCGATGCTGCCCGACGCCGATGTGCTGGCGTTTGCCCTGCATATTCGCTATGCCGATGCGTTCGGGCACCGCGGCGCCAGCCATTCGTTGTTGTTTGCCGGCGTGCTGGCCGCGTTGGCGGCGGTGCTGGCGTTCTTTGGTAGTCGCCGACCTTGGTCGGCGGTTTCGAGCCAACCAAGGTTGGCATCTACGACATCCACCGTGCAGGCCGCGGTGTTCGTCTTCATCTGCTCGGCCAGCCATCCGCTGCTCGATGCGATGACCTCCGGTGGTCTGGGCGTTGCCCTGGCCTGGCCGTGGAGTGAGCATCGCTTCTTCGCGCCGTGGCGGCCGATCCGCGTCTCGCCCTTCGCTCCTCAGTTCTTCAGTGCACGCGGCGTGGCCACGCTGCTGTCCGAGCTGCGCTGGGTGTGGCTGCCGCTGGCCGGCGCCGTTGTCGCCTGGAAACTGATCCAACCTGCCCCTGCCGTTCCCCGGGAACCCTCATGAGTACTGCCCTGCCTACCGCCCTCGTTGCCGAACTGTCCGCCCTGCTGGGCACGGAGGGCTGGCGCATGGATGACAACGCACTGGAGGCAAACGCGCAGGACAATTCCTGGCGTCATCAACGTCCTGCCGCCGTCGCGCTGCCCGCCAGCATCGAACAGGTACAGGCGCTGGTGCGCGCGTGCCGTGCACAGGGCGTCGCACTGGTCGCTCGCGGCGCCGGCACCGGCACCACCGGCGCGGCGGTACCGCAGCCGGGCAGCATCGTGCTGTCGTTCACCCGCATGGACCGCATCGTCGAGATCCGCGCCGGCGACCGCTGCGCCGTGGTGCAGCCGGGCGTGTTGAACGGCACGCTGCAGCAGGCGCTGGCGCCGCACGGCCTGTTCTGGGCACCGGACCCATCAAGTGCCGAGATCTGCAGCATCGGCGGCAACCTGGCCTGCAACGCCGGTGGCCCACGTGCGGTGAAGTACGGTACCAGCCGCGACAACGTGCTGGGCCTGGTGGCGGTCACCGGCACCGGTGAAGTGATCCGCTGCGGCGGCGCTTACACCAAGGATGCCACCGGCTACGACCTCACCCACCTGCTGGTGGGCAGCGAAGGCACGCTGGCACTGATCGTGGAGGCCACCCTCAAGCTGACCCCGCTGCCGGTCAGCCAGGCCGGACTGCGCGTGCTGTACCGCGATGCCGATGCGGCCGCTGCAGCGGTGTCGCGCCTGATGTCGCAACCGGTGGTACCCACGCGACTGGAATTCATGGATGCGCGCAGCCTGGAGCTGTTGCGCCTCAATGGTGCCGAAGTACCCGAGGCTGGCGCGATGCTGCTGGTCGAGGCCGATGGCGACCACGACACCCTGCCCTACCTGCTGCAGGCGCTGGCCAGCGCCGCCGAAGGTGAAGGCATGATCGAGCTGGACGTGGCAATGGAAGGCCGCGCACGCGACCAGCTGTGGGCCGCACGCAAGGCGCTTTCACCCGCACTGCGGACCGTCGCGCCCGGCAAGATCAATGAAGACGTGGTGGTACCGGTGTCGCGCATCCCCGACCTGGTGGCTGGCGTGCAGGCGTTGGCGCGTGACTACGCGCTCACCATCGTCACCTTCGGCCACGCCGGCAACGGCAACCTGCACGTCAACATCCTCTACCACCCCGAAGACGCCGACGAGAACGCACGTGCACATGCGGCGCTGCCGAAGATCTTCGAACTGACGCTGGCGTTGGGCGGCACGTTGTCGGGCGAACACGGCATCGGCCTGGCCAAGCGCGATTTCATGGCGCAGGCATTCACCCCGGCCACGCTGGCGACGATGCGCGCGATCAAGGCCGCGCTCGATCCGGACGGCATTCTCAACCCGGGCAAGGTGTTGCCACCGGTGTGATGCGCGCCGGGCATAAACCGGCGCTACCAAGGCGTGCACCTGTAGAGCCGAGCCCACGCTCGGCTGCTCTCCGTCCAGATCACGATGCACCCGCGCTTCGCGCGGTGAGCCGAGCATGGGCTCGGCTCACCAGAGGTCCGCGTGGCGACCCCGGCACTGTCGCTTACCAGGCCATGCGCAGGCCGACCTGGCCACCCACGTTGCGATAGCCATGATCACCCCGCTGCACGGTCAGGCCACCCCATGCGCCCCAGCGCTGGCCCAGCTTCAACTCGGCGCCGGCCTGCACCTCGTAGCGGTTGCGCGGTACATCCGCGCCCAGCGTGTCACCGTTGAACTGCAACGTGCTGGTACCGCTGCCACGCAGCCAGTTCACACCCAGGTATGGCTGCACGGTGTTGCCGGCCGCAGTGCCATGGCCGAACACACGCACGCCCAGGCGCCCGGTAAGGCCACCGGCATCGGCGTGGTCGATCACCGTGCCGTTCGTTTCCACGTGTCGATCACCACGATAGTTGACATGGGACAGCTGCAGCTGAGGCTGCACATACAGCGCACTGGAAGCGCCCTGCCACACATTGAAGGTGTAGCCGGCCTCCAGCGACGCACTGGTCATGCGCGAATCGTAGTGCTCCGGCTCCAGGCCGATGCCCTGCACCCGGTTATCGAAACGGCCGTGCTGCAGGTTTGCATCCATGTACGCACCCTGCGTGCCGTCAGCGACCTGCAACCAGGTGCCGTACACGCCCACCGCGCTGCCGCGCACCCGACCCTTGGCGCTGTAACCGGTCAGATCGGACACTGCACTGCTGTCAGCGCGCCCCGTGCCCAGCATCACGCCGAACGCTGCATTGCCTCGGCGAACCAGATCACTGCCGATCTGCAGCACCGAGGTGTTGCCATCAATCGACAGCTGACCACCGACCGCGCTGAAGTCCGCCTGCTGCCGGCCCACGCGCGCCCACGCGGCACGCCCTTCATCCAGCGAAACGGCACCGATGCGGTCGTTCAGGCGATGGGAAAACATGTTGATGGCTGCCGACTGGTTGGCCAGGTACGCCCCGGCTTCGGGACGCAGCACCGGCACCGGGTCCACAGGATCCACGGGGTCAACCGGGTCAACCGGGTCAACCGGGTCAACCGGGTCAACCGGATCGATGGGGTCAACCGGATCAACCGGGTCCACCACACAGCCCGGCGCGGCCGGATTGTCCTTGCAGACATCAAACCATTGCGAACGCAGATACCAGTTGCCATCGGTGGGATCAGTCACGCCCCCCTTGAACAGGAAGTACTCATAGGAGCCGCCCACGGCGCGGCCGGCCAGCGCATAGGTTGCCAGCGATGCACCGTCCACTTCGATCAGCTGGATGCCATCGGTGGTCTGAGCGCCAACGCCGCCAATATTCTTCACCGCGATGCTTGCATCGCCCGACGTATCGCCACGCACATGCAGGCGATCAAAGGCGCTGTCATCGCCCCCCAATGCGCCTTGGAACAGGAACGTGGCGCCTTCGCTGTGCAGGTCGCCCTCCACGGTGAGCGTGTTGAAGCGGCCACTGCCATCGGACAACGCCACGCCGCTGTTGCGCACATCCAGCTCGCCCACCGTGGCGTCGCTGGTCAGTGTCCACTGACTACCGCTTTCAATCGCCATGGTCTGCACCAGGCCGGAAGACCCCTGCCACAGCGATCCGTCTGCCAGGCGCACGTGTACATCAGACTGCGGCACCAGACCGGTATCCTCGTCTTCGGGCGTGATGACGATATCGCCGACCATCTGCGAGCCCCCCTGGACGACCACGTCGAAGCGACCGGCCACCGCCGCATCCAGCGCGATGGCGATGCCGTTGCCACCGGATACGTAAGCGTTGTTGGACAGCGTCAAACCAGGGTCACGGCTGCTGCGTACCCAGACACCACCATGCTGGGCGCTCACCAGCGAACTACCGTCGATGCCCAGGCTGCCGTTGTCATTGATGACGGCGGCCCATGCGCCCTCACCCTCGGTACGGACATCGGTCCCGGTCAACGTCATGGCACCGGTGCCACCGGCCAGTACACCGTGGGCCTCGCGACCCTCGGTGCGGATGATGCTGTCGACCAGGTGGATGCTGCCGCCCTTGCGTGCCACGGCGCCAATGGCCCCGACGCCAGACGTAACAACCTGGGTCGCACGTGCGCTGATGGTCGGATCGATACCGATACCAGTGAAGTCGGCATACAACCCATGGCTGCTCTCGCCCAACGTGGTCACATTCACACTGTCCAGATCCACCGTACCGGTTCGCACATCGATGCCGACAGCGCGATCACCCTCGCTGATGACGGAACTGCGTGCCATCGCCAAGGTTGAATCGGAGAACATCTTGACGGTTCCCGTCCCATCGCCGGTGCTACGGAAGCTGGAGTCCACCACAGTGACTGCATTGCCGCGGCCATTGATGTCCAGCGCGATGCCGCTGGCCCTCACGGTGCTCCCCGCAAGGTCGAGCTGGTTGTTATCGGCCAGCCAGATGCCGGACGCACCCTCAATCTCAACGCCGGTCAGGCTCATGTTCGCTCCGGTGGCCGACACCGCCCGGCTCCCCAGCCCCATTGCCGAGATCGAGCCGCCGGTCATCGTGATGTCACCGCCGCCGGAGAGACCAACTGACGACACGCCCTCCATGCGGATGTTCACATCCTGCAGCGTGGCCTGACTTCCGGTATGGGCCACAACGCCCATGCCGGTCCCCTTGTTGATCACGTCGGTAGCCGTCAGATTCAGCTCACCGCTCGTAGTCGCCAGTGCTGCGGTGGCACCGAAGCCGGTGGTGACCAAGGTCGAGCCGTTCAGTTCGATACGGCTACCAGCGCCTTCGGCACGGGCCGCAGATGCACCGTCGCCATCCGCACTCACGTTGACCGCACCCAACGGCACGATGCTGCCGCCGTTGAGCGCATGGAAGGCATGATTGCCCACGCCGGTTGCGCTGTAATCACCTGCTGCAGGGGTCTGCCCATCACCGTCGGCGATGACCTGCTGTGCGAGTGCCTTGACGGGAATGCCAACGGCAAGTGCAGCCGTCAATGCGAGGGCCAGCGCCGAGTGTTGGATCTGATGGGATCGCATATTGAGGTCTCCTTTTGTCGAGACCGGCATAGTGTATGTCGCGTTGAACGCCCACCATTCAATTAGTTGCAATGTCAGATACGACGTTCCGACGCATATGCGACATTAATGTTCGTGAAGCGCAGTACTAACCGTACAGTGCGCCACCAGAGCCGCGCAAATTGTCGCATTGCTCCCTTCTTCACGCCGCGCTCCAAGACTAAGCTCAATTTCTGATTCTTTCGAAATTTGAAATCATTCTCATTGGAATCACTAGCGCTTCATGCAAATCATGTAACGCCACCGACAACGGGTGGCACGGGCTTGCAATCCCGTTTGGTAACTACGTTGTTTACGCTTGTCTGTCGGCGTCGCTCATCCATCGGGCGGCGTCGGCAGGCATTCTGTCCGCGCTTACATGGCGGGCGGTGTGTGGGGGCCTCGTGCCCGCCGGCGTTTCGCGTAGTTACCACCGGTATTGCAACCACGCACCGTCCGCCACCCTCGCTGTTAAGCGGGGTGGCCCCTTGCTTCGCACACAAGGACGCCGCCATGACCACGTCACACTATCCCCATCTGTTTGCCACCTTGGGCGAGGCCGCCACGCGCCTGCCTGACGATCTGGCACGCACGCTGGAAAGCACCTTCGCCGCACTGCAGGAAGGCGAAGCGCCCGGCACCATTACGCTGCTGCACTGCCTGCAGCACATCCGCCAGGGCGACGCCGCCGATGGGCAGCCGTGGCCGGGCAAAGGCCGCACGCCGGGGCAGCGGCTGGCACTGGCACGCATCGACCGCGCCAATGCCGGGCTGACATTTCTACTTGAACTGCTGCATGCCACCGAGCGCGTGCGCGTGGATGGCGAGATCAGCCAGCAGGTGAACGATGACGCGCGCGAGGGGTTGCTGCTGGCGTGCCGGGGTCTGGCCGAGTATGTGGATGTGCAGTTGCGGGCTGCCTAGCGGCACTTGTAGAGCCGAGCCCATGCTCGGCCTGCCTGGATCCTGATCGAAGAGCAGCCGAGCATGGCTCGGCTCTACAGGGCCTGATCGGCACTCAATCGTAGGCAGCAGTCACCACGATCTCGGTGGAGATATTGCCGGCGTTGATACCACTGGTGTTGGGAATGAAGTAACCCGCGCGCAGCGGATAAGAGGCCGTCGCACCAGAGACAGCCACCGGAATGTCGGCGTCGCCTTTCTTCAGGTAAGTGTTGCCGCTCGCGCCGGCCAACAGCGCGATCGTCACACCCTTTGCTGGCGTGGCGGCGGCAGTGTTCTTCCAGCGCTCCGGGTCGCCGTCGGCGGCCGTGCCATCGAACGACAGGCGCGCGCGGCTGACGCCCACGCAGCCGGTAAAGTTCAACGCACCTGCCTTCACGCTGTTGGCGGCACCAGGCGTCATCTCATCGGCCTTCACAGGGTCCAGCGCGATCGCCGGGGCTGCAAGCGTGCAGGTGCCCGGCAGCACACGGCCGCTGATGGTGAGGGTGGCCTGGGCACCCGCGGCCGACGCGATCAGGCACAGCATCGGCACCGCGATCACTTGAAGAAGAGAACGGGACATGGTTGAACTCCTGTGAACGTTGAAAGGAAAGACGAAACTCATGGGGCGGTGCCCTCTTCCTGCTCCGGCGTGCCCGCCTGCAGGCTCTCCGGCGGCAACGGCTGCGGTAAGCACACGGCCTGGTTCCACGACAGCCCGTAGGCATCCGGCGCATCGGGCATGCGGTAGTCGATGCGGCAGCGTCGCTTGCCATCGGGGTCGACGATCAAACTGCCGCTGTCCTGTGCACCGCGCAACTGGATCACCCCACCCTGCCCCACCGCGCCGACCGGCGCGCCGTCTTCGCTCTGCACAACCGCCGCAAACGGCAGCGGCTGACCCAGGGCATCAGTGGCGTCGATGAACAGCGTGCGCTCGCGGCGCACCTGGAACGGCACGCGCACGATGCCACCGGCGGTGGGCGCCACACGTTGCGAGGTCTGCAGCAGCTCCACCTCGATCGGCAGGCTGGACGGATCCAGGTCAATGGTGTTCCAGCGATAGGGGCTGATGTGCGGCAGCAGCGCATAACCGTTACTGGCCACCCGCAGGTCGGTACTGCTGCCGATGCGCGCGCCCTGCGCACCCGGCGCCTGCACCAGCACGAAGCCGTCGCCCACGGGAGCGCCCAGGTTCAGGCCACCGCTGTGCAGCGCCACGCTGCCCGATGCGCCAAGCGACAGGCTGCGGTAGTCGCCACTGCGGCTATAGCCGGCATTGAGATTGCCACGGCTGCCTTGCCACGCGGCATACGCACTATGGCTGTTCTGTCCATTGCCTTGTGCACCGGACAGGCTGTAGCTCAGCGCACGTGACTCACCCAGGCTGCCGGTGATGCCCAGCTGCGACTGCCTGCCACTATCGGCGTGGCTGAGCTGGGTGCTGGCACGCGGTGCGTTGGCGCTACGGCCCAGCGGCACGCTGAGGGTGAACGCGTAGCGGGTGTCCTGGCGGCCATCGCCCACGCGGAAGCGCAGCGCGGACACACCGTAGTTGACCCGCCCCAGCGTGCTCTGGAAGCCCACCTGGAAATCGTTGCGGCGTCGGGCGCTGTCCCAGTAAGACACATGGCCGCCGCTGAGATACAGGTTGCTGCGCTGGCCGACCTTCTGCGAGAAGTTCACCTGGTAGCGCTGGCGGGCGCGCTGGCCGTAACCCCAGTCGTCGCTCTGCGCGCGTGCCACATCGTTGAGGCTGAGGAAGCCGCGCGTACTGTAGCGATACGCGGCCAGGCCGAAGTTGGTACCGGTGCGCGCCAGGTAACGTTGGTAATTCACGCGGAAGCTGTTGCCGGTGGCGGTGTCGTTGCCGCGCAGGCGGGCGCGCGAATGGGTGACATCGGCACCGAATGCACCGATGGCCGTGTTGACCGCAGCACCGGCGAGCAGGGCGCGATAGTCCTCACCCAGCTGGGCGCCACCCAGCACGGTAAGCCGGTTGTTCAGGCCGCGCGCGTAGGTGCCCTCGGTGAAGCGCAGCGCCTGCAGCGTGTTGCCGGTGTCGCGAAGCTCGCCGGCGGTGACCGCAAAGCGCGACGACCCGGCACGCAACGCCTGCGGCACGGCGGAGAAATTGACACTGAAGCGCTGCACGCGGCCATCGGCTTCGGTGACGCTGACGTCCAGGTCACCGCCGAAGTTGGTGGGATAAAGATCCTCGATGGTGAATGGACCGGGCGCCACATTGCTTTCGTGGATGATGCTGCCGTTCTGGCGGATGGTGACCACCGCATTGCCTTCGGCAATGCCCTGCACCACCGGTGCATAACCGCGCAGTGAGTCGGGCAGCATGCGCTCGTCGCTGGCCACGCGCACGCCGGTGAACGGCACGCTTTCGAACAGCTCGCCACCGGTGTTGCCCTGGCCCAGCAGCAGCTGGCTGTTCCAGCGCGGAATGTCGCGCTGCAGGTGGCTGCTGATGACCTGGTGACGGGTATCCTGGCTGCCATGGGTGAACGACGCGCGGTGGCGCAGGCGCCATGCGCCCAGGTTCAGGCCCGCCTGAAGGCCTAGGTGGCTGCTGTCGCTGCCCTGGCTGCGGTAGTGGTTGGCGCTGTAGTCGATGAAGGCAGCGGTGATGCCGTCATCGCGTTGTTCAGGCGCTACGAAGCCGCGCGCGGCGATGGCCTGCGCCGCTTGCGGAATGCTGAGGGACAACTGCAGCTCGCCACTGTCGAAAGTGGTGCTAGCGCCCTCCACCAGCGCTGGCAGATCCACACAGGTGCTGTCTTCGGCGGGCAGTGCCTCCAGGAATGCAGGCTTCAACGGCAGGCCGCGCACCAGCGCCGGTGACAGGCACGGCACCGCAATCTGCGGGTCGTCCTGGATGACGAAACGGATGTCCTGGCTGCGCAGGTACTCGCCATTCACGTGCACGTCCACCGCGTAGTCGCCGGCCGGCAACGGATTGCCGTTGGCGTAGCGCGCCATGTCGATGGCTTCGCCGCCGATCAGGAAGCCTTCGCTGAACTCGACCGGGGCTGCCGTGGCATCCAGTGCGAATCCAGCCGACAGCACCCCACCGATGGCGGCGCAGAACGATCGCGTGGCGGCACGGGTACGATTGACAGCCATCATCGGTAGTCGGCGGTCAGCACCGCCTCGCCTTTGACGTCGCCGGGCACCAGCGGATCGGCCGTACGCAGATAGCGCGCACTGAACGGAATGGCCTGTTGCCCCTTGCTGGACCAGCCGTGCGACCACGCCTGGCCGAACTGCACCGGCTGGCCACCGCGCAGCAGCTGCACTTGAACGCCGCCAGCGGTGGCACCGGGAGCGGGCGCCAGCTGGCCGTTGCGGCTGCCCGGGCCATTGGCGTCGGCCAGCGACAGCTGCACGTCGATGTTGTCCATCGGGCAGTTCATCGTGACGTCGAAGCTGGATTCCTTTGCGTCGCTCCCGCTGGCGGCGAGATCCTCCATCCGTGCGTCATCCAGAGAATGCGAAACGTCTGCGAGGTTGCAGGTAACTACGGGAATGTCGAGTTCAAGCGTGAAGGAGTGACGATAGGGATTCGAAGCGTCATTCTCTGGCCAGAACTCGATCGTCCCTATGAACGTACTCGGTACGCTCTCCATTGCTCCTCCGCGGTAGTGGATATGCATCTGCAGGAAGTGATCAACCCATCCGGTGCTCGTAAAGGCAACACCAGGGTGGCGATTCACTTCTCCATTGCGCAGCGCGATGCGGGGCAGCAATCCGGTCTGCCCATCAGGAGTAACACTGAAAAGAAAGGTGAGCAGCGGTGATCGAGGCCCGAAGCTGTAAGCGGGAGCCATCACCCCACCGGCGGACAGGATCTCGCCCTCATAGGTCAGCCCGGCGAGATTCATGTTGATCAGGAATGCCTCCTGGCCCGACGGGCATTGATACGTCCGGTCCTGCGATGCACCGACCCCCCAGAAGCGCACGCCAGGTTGATCAAGATTCTGTGCAACCCGCACGACACTGTCGTTGATGTCGTTGAAGACCAATCGCTGGCAAGCCACAGCACTTTTCGTGCTCAGTGTCAGCGAGGCCATCAGCACGAAGGCTAAAAGTATCGGCCGTTGAAGGGACGGAGGTATCCGCATGGCAACGTCTTCTGAAACTGATCGAGGCCGCGCAGTCTAGGCAGCGGCGCCGTCACTTCCTATCGGATTAATTGCAGTTCGCGAACGTCAACGCGCTTTTGCAACTTGTTGCATTCCGTGGCCTGGCGCGCGCATCGAAACTGGACGCGCTGGCTGCCGTGGGCGGCCACTGCGTGCCTTCATTCCACAACCGAGAACTGTCATGTCCCTGACGCTCCGCCTGCTGTCCCTTTCCGTCTTCGCCATCGTCGCGCCGTCGGTGTCTGCCGAAACGCTGGAGATCACCGGCGAACTGATGACCTCCACCTGTTCGGTGGGCTCCACCGGCGGCACCATCACCGTGCCGATGGGCAAGGTCGATCTGGCTTCGGTCAACGCCAGCACCCGTGCCGGCCAGAAGAACTTCACCATTGCCCTGGACTGCTCCGGCTCGGGTGCATCGCAGGATGTGGGCGTGCGCTTCGGCGGCACGCCCGATGGCAGCACCGGTAACCTGGCACTGACGGCGGCGTCTTCTGCAGCCAATGTTGGCGTGGCCCTGTACGACGCTGCGGGCAACCAGCAGAAGATCGGTGAGGACCCGGCCGTGTGGGTGACCATCGCCGCTGGTGGCAGCGGCCAGCTGGACTACAGCGCGTGGTATGCCTCCCCGGGCCAGAACGCGCAGGCGGGCACCGCCAATGCCTCGGGTGACTTCATCGTGCTCTACAAGTAACCCGCTTCCAGCAGGCCAGTGCCACGTGGTGCTGGCCTGCACTTATCAACGAGGTCGACCATGAAACTCCGTGCCAGGACGTGGATACACGCTCTGCTGGCGGTGTCGGCGGCGCTGCCGGCATCGGCTGCGGTGACGCTGCAGGGCACGCGTATCGTGCACGATGCCAGCAAGGGCCGCGACGTAACGGTCAAGGCCACCAACGTGGGCGAGCTGCCAGCGATGACCCAGGTCTGGATCGACGACGGCGACAGCCAGTCGCGTCCGGAGAACGTACGCACGCCGTTCCGGCTGACACCGGCCGAGCCACGCCTCCTGCAGCCCAAGCAGGGCCAGGCGTATCGCCTCACCTATGCACCGCGTCCGTCCGAGGCGCCGCTGCCGGCCAACCGCGAGTCGCTGTTCTACTTCAACTTGCTGGATATTCCGCCCAAGCCCAGTGATGCGGCCGGCAAGAATCTGCTGCAGTTCGCGGTGCGCACCCGGGTGAAGCTGTTTTATCGCCCGACCGGGCTGCCGGGCAACGCACGGGATGCGGCGGCCACGCTGCAATGGTCTGCCGATGGCGATACCCTGCAGGTACGGAACCCCAGCGCGTACCACGTGACCTTGAGTTCGTTGACCCTGGCCGATGGCCGCAACGTGGAGGTGGACATGATCGCGCCGGGTGCACAGGTGCGTTATGCGTTGCCGGAGGGCGCCGCGATGCCGGAAACCGTGGCGTTCAAGTGGCTGGATGATTACGGCACACCCCGCGACGCCGAAGCGCGCGTTGGGGGATAGGCGCAAGCTGCGCTTACGCACCGCGTCGGCAACGACTTGCACTGAGGGTGGCCGACGCGGCACGCTGCCGACTACAGCCTCACTTCGCAGGTTCGCGCCATGGCGTCACCCTCGGGTTCCGTGCTTGCCACCCTGCAACGGTTGCAGCGCCGGCTGCTGTTCGGGGGCGGCGCCACCCTGACCGTGCTGCTGCTGGCCGCAGGTTGCGCGGCATTGTGGCTGCGGCTGGAGACCGTGCACCTCAACGAGCGCGAGGCGCTGCGACGCGGCCAGCAGACGGTGGATCGCTACATCGGCGAGCGCAGGCGGGCCTACGTGGCCAGCTTGAACACCAACGCCACGTTATGGGCCACCCAGCAGGCCGCGCTGGTGGCGGGCGGCACGCCTGTTGCTGCCCGCTTTTCAGCGCAGGATGGCCAGACCGGGGTGGTGGCACCCGGTGCCCTGTCCGTCCCTTGGCTGGCGTTGTCCCCGCGCGGTGGCCACCTTCCGCCCCGGGCGGAGGCCGCGTATCTGGGCATGGTGCAGACCTATTCGGCGTACATGGCCGCAACCGTAGCGGCGCAGGATTCGCCCACCTCACTGATCTCCTTCGCCTTCGAACCGGAAGGGCGCCTGTTTGCGATTGCCGGGCTGCATGATGAAGCACAGCTGCTGCGGCTCATGAAGGTACAGAGCCGTGAGCAGGCATTGGCAAGGCTCACCCAGGTCGCCGATGAAGGCTGGCGGTCGGCGGGGGCGGACTCCGAACTGCAACTGGCCAGCGGCCGGCTGCGCGCCTACTTTGGCCGCAATCCTTTCACCGGCGAGGATGCACTGGTTACCCAGATGCGCCTGCGCAGCAACGGTATCCCCTTCATCAACCGGCTGACCTTTGAACCTCTCCAGGGCCTGCGCGAGCGGTTGGAGGAGGCCAGCCCGGGCACCTGGGAAGTGCTTGACCGGCAGGGAAACGATGTCCTGCGCAGCGTTGCAGAAGGCACCATTCCCGCGCCTGCACCGCAGGCCGCGCCCTCCACCCAGCGCAGGGCGGTGTCGCTGCCTGATGGCCGCGCCTTCGTGGTATCCACACCCTTGCAAGGCATCGACTGGACACTGCTGCGGCTCTACCGCTGGAGCGACATCTGGGCGGCACAGCGGATCTATCTGCTCGGCGGCGGGCTGGCCCTGGCCGGCCTGCTGGCCGCGCTGTGGACGCTGTTGCTGCTGGTGGACCGGCGCGTGCTGCGGCCGGCGCTGGAGGAAGCAGCACGGGTACATGAAAGCGAAGCGTTGAGCCGCACGCTGATCGAAACGTCGCCGGTCGGCCTGTGCCTGCTTGACCAGCAGAGCGGGCAGGTGATCCTGCACAACCAGGCACTGGAGCAGCTGATCGGCGACACCACCGGCAACCTGATGGACGCGCTGGTCGGCCGCCTGGTGCAACGCGTTGACGGCCAGGTGCACGGGCAGCTGTTCGAGGCGCCGTCCGCGGATGAGCGCGGTCCATCGCGCTATCTGCAATCCATCGTGGCCGCCTCGCGCTACCAGCGGCGGGCGATCTGGGTCTGCGCGGTAACCGATGTGACCGCGCAGAAGGAAACCCAGCAGCGCCTGCTGGATGCACGCCGGCATGCCGAACAAGCCCAGCACGATGCCGAGGCTGCGGACCAGGCCAAGACCGCCTTCGTGGCGATGATCAGCCATGAAATACGCACGCCTCTGAGCGGCGTGCTCGGCCACCTTGAACTGCTTGCCCGCCAGACCATGCCGGCGGCGTCGCATACGCATGTCACGCGCGCGCGCAGCGCGGCTGATGTGCTTCAGGGGCTGGTGAACGACACCTTGGATCTTTCCCGTATCGAAGCCGGGCTGATGACGCTGGAACCGGCGCCTTTCGACCCGCGTGTGTTGCTGCAGCAGACCGCGACGCTGTTCGAACCACAGGCCACCGCGAAGGGCCTGCGCCTGGAGCTGCACACCGGCGATGCACTGGGACCGGCCTACGTGGCCGACGCAGGCCGCTTGGCGCAGGTGATCAACAACCTGGTGGGCAATGCGGTGAAGTTCACGGCATCCGGAGAGGTGGCGGTCAGCGTTGATGCCTCGCTGCGGCCCGATGGCACTGAGTGGCTGCACGTGGAGGTGCGCGATACCGGCCCGGGCATCGATGCCGAGGCGCAGGACAAGCTGTTCAAGCCGTTCGTGCAGGTCGGTGCCGGATCGGCACGGCAGCACGGCGGCAGCGGCCTGGGGCTGGCCTTGTGCCAGCGCTTCGCCGAACTGCTCGGCGGCATCCTCGGCGTGCGCAGCACCCCGGGTACCGGCAGCGTTTTCCACCTGGACATTCCGGCACGCCGGACCACCGCCGTGGCAGGCACGCCGCCACGGCCGGCGCCTGTCGAGCGTGCGCATTCCCCGCGTGGCCACGCCTTGCTGGTGGATGACAGCGTGATCAGCCGTGATGTGACACTGGGGCAGCTGCACGCGCTGGGTTGGCAGGTCACCCTCGCGGCCGACGGCGATGAGGCGTTGCAGCGCTGGCGCGAAGGCCGGTTCGATATCGTGCTGACCGATCTGAACATGCCGGGCCTGGACGGATACGGGCTTGCCCGGAAACTGCGTGCTGACAACCCTTCCATTCCGATCGTGGCGCTTACCGCCAATGCGATGCCCGAGGATGCGCGACGCGTCCGCGAGGCCGACATGTCCACGCTGCTGCTGAAGCCGCTCGACCTGCCTTCGCTGGAGGCCGCATTGCATGGATTCGACCTCGATCGCTCGGCACAGCCACCTTTACCTCCGGTGGTGAGCGCGGCGGTTCAGCGGCAGATGCGCGAGGCGTTCCTGCAGACCGCGCATCGCGACTACGCGGCGCTGACCCAGGCGCTGGACAGTGCCGATGCACCGGCCATGATCGATCAGCTGCACAGCTTCGCCGGCGCGCTGGCATTTCTGGGAGAGACCCAGGCGGCGCGCAGCTGCCAACAGGCCGAGCAGGCCCTGCGCAGCATCGGCGCGACAGATGCGACGTCGAAGGCGATCATCATTGAGGCTATCGGAATGATCGCGGCGAGCATCGAGCGTCATGCCGCCGCGCAGCAGGCATGAGCCCGCGCACTCAACCGGCGAAGTGCTGGTAACCGCCGCTGGCGGCTTCACCATCCACCTGCACGCCCTGCCCTTCGGTGATGCGGCCGACGCGGGTCAGCGGCACATCCAGCGACTCAGAAAGGTACAGCAGCGCATCGCGCTGGTCGGCGGCGGCGGTGAAGCACAGTTCGTAGTCATCACCACCGCGCAGCGCGCACTCGCGGGCACCGTCGCGGCCCAGCAGGCCACGCAGCTCCGGCGAGATCGGCAGCACGTCGGCATCGATCTGCGCGGCCACGCCACTGCGCGCTGCGATGTGGCCCAGGTCAGCCACCAGGCCATCGGACAGATCCACGGCAGCATGCGCGAAGGCACGCAGGCGCAGGCCGAGGGTGACGCGCGGGGTGGGACGCAGCAGCCGCAGGCGCAGGGTCTCGTAATCACCCAGCAAGGTGGCCGTGGCCACGTCCAGCGCGCCCTGCTGCCACAGCTTCAGCGCACCGGCGGCATCACCGATCGTGCCACTCACCCAGACATCGTCGCCGACCTGCGCGCGGTCGCGGCGCAGGGCCTGGCCGCGGCCGACCTGGCCCATCGCGGTCACAGTCAGCGACAGCGGACCCCGCGTGGTGTCGCCACCGATCAGCGCGATGTCGTGCTGGTCAGCCAGGGCGAAGAAGCCTTCGGCAAAAGCGTCGATCCACTCTTCGCTGGTGTCCGGCAGCGAGAGCGCCAGCGTGCACCATGCCGGGCGCGCGCCCATCGCGGCGAGGTCGGACAGGTTGACCGCCAGGGTCTTCCAGCCAATGTCGAACGCCGGGGTTTCGGTCGGGAAATGCACGCCGCTGTTGAGCGTATCGGCGGTGACCACCAGCTGTTCGTTCGGGCGCGGCTGCAGCAGTGCAGCGTCATCGCCGATGCCGAGCAGGATGTCGTCGCGCTCGCTGGTGCGGGCGCGGATGCGGTCGATGAGGGCGAATTCGGCCAGGGACATGGGGCGTTCTGCTTTCTTGTAGAGCCGAGCCATGCTCGGCTGCAGTTCGATCACGCGACGCACTGCCGGACGCAACCGTGCGCTGCACGGTGAGCCGAGCATGGCTCGGCTCTACAGAAACCGGGTCAGTGACCCGATTCGACCTTGCGCCATTCGACGGCGGCACGATCCAGCACGCCGTTGACGTAGGTGTGGCCATGCTCGGAACCGAAGCGCTTGGCCGATTCGATGGCTTCGTTGATGACCACGCGGTACGGCACGTCCAGGCGGTAGCGCAGCTCGTAGCCGGCCAGGCGCAGCACGGCGCGTTCGATGGCGTCCACTTCTTCGATGCCACGGTCCAGGTAAGGGCCGAGGGCTTCGTCGATGTCGCGGCGGTTGTCCAGCACGCCGTGCACCAGCGCTTCGAAATACGCCAGATCGGCGATTTCGCGGGCCTGCTCGTGGGCGAACTGGGCGATCAGCGACTGTGCGTTGCCGCCGGAGATCTGCCAGGCGTACAGCGCCTGCACGGCACGACGGCGGGCGCGCGAGCGCAGCACCGGGTCGATGCCATCACGGCGGACAGGTTTACCGGAGGGCTTGCCCTGGGTGTTCTTGTTCATGGCAGTTGCTCCAGCAGGTTGACCATTTCCAATGCAGCGATTGCGACTTCTTCACCCTTGTTGCCGTGGCTGCCACCGGCACGGGCCTCGGCATCCTCGGCCCGTTCCACCGCCAGCACGCCGTTCAGCACCGGCACGCCGAAATCCAGCTGCACGCGCATCAGGCCTTCGGCGCAGCGGTCGGCGACGTGTTCGTAGTGGCGGGTATCGCCACGGATGACGCAGCCCAGGGTGAGGATGGCGGCGTGTTCATGGGCAGCGGCCAGGCGCGCGGCGACCAGCGGCAGTTCCCAGGCACCCGGCACGCGGATCACGTCGATGTTGGCTTCGGCAATGCCGTTGCCGGCCAGGCTCTGGCGGGCGCCAGCAACCAGGGTATCGGTGATGCGGGCGTTCCAGCGGCTGGCCAGGATGGCAAAGCGCGCCGACTCGGGGGTGCGAAGATCGCCTTCGTAGTGGCTCATATGCGGCTTGGGGGTTCGATAAGGGGGTGATTCTACCGTGGATGGGCCCCGGCCGTGACCGGCGGGGGCCTTCAAGGGGCCTTCTGTAGAGCCGAGCCATGCTCGGCTGCTCTCTGCCGCCGGACTGCCCTCCGCGCTGCGCGCGCAAGCCGAGCATGGCTCGGCTCTACAGGGGCCTCATGGCCGGGGCGCGGGCCTCAGCAGCCCACCGTCTCCACCACTTCCAGGCCGTAGCCGGCCAGGCCCACCTGGCGGCGGGGGGTGCCCAGCACGCGCAGCTTGCCCAGGCCGAGGTCGGACAGGATCTGCGAGCCGGCACCGTTGCGACGCCACTGGCCCACGTCCTTGTCCTTGCCCGGCACCACCGGCGCCGGCTGCTGGCGCAGGCGGGCCAGCAGGGCCTCGCCGTCGCGCGGGGCCGACAGCACCACCATCACGCCCGCCCCTTCGGCGGCAATCGCGCGCAGGGCATCGGTGGCGGCCACGCCGAAATCATCGCGGCGCCAGTGCAGCAGGTCGGCCAGCGGGTTTTCCACCTGCACGCGCACCAGGGTCGGGGTGTCGGCCGCCGGGGTGCCACGGACCAAGGCGAAATGCAGATCGTGGGCGATGCGGTCGCGATAGGTGACCAGCTTGAACGGGCCGAATTCGGTGTCGATGTCGCGCTCGTCCACGCGCTCGACGGTCTTTTCGGTGGCCAGGCGGTAGGCGATCAGGTCGGCGATGGAGCCCATCTTCAGGCCGTGCTCGCGGGCGAACACTTCCAGTTCCGGGCGGCGCGCCATGCTGCCGTCGGGGTTGAGGATCTCCACCAGCACGCCGGCCGGTTCCAGCCCGGCCAGCATGGCCAGGTCGACGCCGGCCTCGGTGTGGCCGGCGCGGGTCAGCACGCCGCCCGGCTGGGCGATCAGCGGGAAGATGTGGCCCGGCTGGTGCAGGTCGGCCGGCCTGGCGTTCGGCTTCACCGCGGTGCGGATGGTGTGGGCGCGGTCGTGGGCGGAAATGCCCGTGGTCACGCCTTCGGCCGCCTCGATGCTGACGGTGAAATTGGTCTGGAACTGCGCGGTATTGGCCTGCACCATCGGCGCCAGGCCGAGATCGGCGGCGCGGGTGCGGGTCAGCGGCAGGCACACCAGGCCACGGCCGTGAGTAACCATGAAGTTGATGTCCGACGGCTTTACCAGCTCGGCGGCCATGATCAGGTCGCCTTCGTTCTCGCGGTCTTCGTCATCGACGATGACGACCATGCGGCCCTGGCGGATGTCTTCGAGGATCTCGGGGATCGGGGCGAAATTCATGCGCGGGCTCCTTCACCCAACAACCGCTCGACATACCGGGCGACCAGGTCGATTTCAAGATTGATCGCGCTGCCCACGCCGGTGGCGGAGAAAGCGGTGTTGGCCACGGTGTGCGGGATGAGGGCGACTTCGAAACCTTCGTCGTCCACTTCGTTGACGGTGAGGCTGACGCCGTCCACGCAGATCGAGCCCTTCTTGGCGATGTAGCGGCGCAGTGCGGCCGGCGCGGCGAATCGCCAGCGCTGGGCACGTGCATCTTCGTGGATGGACAGGACCTGGCCGAGGCCATCGACGTGGCCGCTGACCAGATGGCCGCCAAGGCGGTCGGTCGGGCGCATGGCGCGTTCAAGGTTGATGACCGCCCCTTCAGCCAGCTGCCCGAGCGTGGTCAGGCCGAGGGTCTCGGTGGACGCATCGGCCTGCAAGCTGCTGGCGTCGAATGCGATGACGGTGAGGCAGACACCGTTGATGGCGATGCTCTCGCCCATCTGCACGTGGTCGAATGGCAGGTTGCCGACGTTGAAGGTGAAGCGGACATCGCCGCCGATGGCTTCGCGTGCGGCCAGACGGCCGACGCCTTCGATGATTCCAGTAAACAAGAAACGTTCTCCGCGGAAAGTGAGCGAAAAACGCCGCAAGGCAAACAGGCGGGCGCAGGGCCGCAAAGGCCCTGTGGCACCGTCTTCTTTCATCCGGACTATGACCGTCGGCTCCGGCATTGGACCGGATCTGCTGACCCCCGGCCATGGGCCGGGGCGCTCGCGGGCTCGTGCTTGCGCACCTACCGCCGGTGGGGAATCGCACCCCGCCCTGAAGACGTTTGTGTACCGGCGAACCGGCTTGTCCAGTGTACCAGCCCGGACTGAACGGGGTCGGGTCGCTGCCCTGCACGGATCCGACCCCCAGCTGAACCGAGCGCCAGCTGTGACGTAAGTCGCTCGTAATCTGTAAAAGTTTCATTAAACTCAAGCCTCGGACGACATGAGGTCGCCACGGACTGCCAACAGGGTGGCCCGCCAATGGACTGCAATTCACAGGAATTCCCATGCGCAAGATCCTGATCGTGGCCGCTCTGCTGGCCGCCGCACCGTTCTCGGCCTCGGCCGACGCCCTCAGCTACACCTACGTCGAAGGTGGCTGGACCCAGGCCAAGATCACTGACGACGGCCTCAACGATCCCAAGCTGGACGGCGGCTACGTGCGCGGTTCGGTGGCCCTTGCCGAGCAGGTGCACGTGTTCGGTGGCTGGAACTACGGCAGCAAGACTTATCACTACTCCGACGGTTCGGTGAAGCTGGAACTGAACCAGCCGGAGCTGGGCATCGGCTACCACATGCCCTTCAGCGACCGCGTCGACTACACCGCCGACATCGCCTGGGTGCGTCAGCAGGCCAAGGTCACCGACCGCCTGGACGGTTTCGCTGATGAAACCTTCAAGGACCACACCAACCTGGTGCGCGCCACCATGGGCCTGCGTGGCAAGCCCTCGCGCATGACCGAAGCCTGGATCAAGGCCGGTTACATGGATGGCGGCAACAATTTCGAAGGCACCTGGGTCGGCACCCTCGGTGGCCAGGTTAACTTCACCAAGACTTGGGGTCTGGTGGGCGAGGTCTCCGGCTACCGCGACGTCACCCAGTTCTCGGCCGGCGTCCGCGCCAGCTTCTGATTGCTCGATCCTCGTCGTGTAATCGAACGGGCTCCGCAAGGGGCCCGTTTTTTCATGGGCGCGCGCACGGCCTGCCATCGAACCTGCGTGCAGATGCGCTAGGTTTTCGCGCCTGTGCACTACCCCACTGGAAACGGAACACCGTCATGAAGACTCCCCTTCGCACCCTGCTCGCCAGCGCCCTGCTGGGTGCCCCCCTGCTGTGCGCCCCTATGTTCGCCACCGCCGCGACGGCACTGACGCCGGAACAGACGCTGGACCTGTACGCGCGCGTGCTGATTGAAGACGATGCGGCTGCCGCACGCACGCTCAACGACGCCATGCGCAGCGCGCACGATGGCAAGGACGCGGTGACGCCCACGCCGGGCGCACTGGCCAAGGCGCTGGCCGAACCGTGGATGGCGCTGCAGGCCAGCGTCGGCGGGACGCCCGATGCGGCCGCGACCGAAGCGCTGTACGCCAAGGTGCTGAAGGCATCGACCTGCCGCGCCACCGGCAGCAGCATCGAAGACAACGAGTACGTGGATGACCAGAAGATCGCCACGGTCGATTTCACCTGCAAGGTGGTGGACCTGGCCAGCGTGCGCCCGCTGTTCACCGACAGCATGACCAGTGAAGACCCGGCCAGCCGCACGCGCTTCATCGAGGCCTACACGCAGGCGCTGAAGAGCGGCACGCAGCGCACGGTGAAGGGCAGCCAGAAGCTGTACTCCGGCGCCGAGCAGGCGTACTGGTTCAGTGGCAGCTTCGATGAGCTGGTCACCGCGGTGCTGGAATCCATCGCGCCGTTCCAGCTGTGGATGGAAGATGCCGAAGCGGCCAGCGCACCGAAGGTGACCGGCGTGCCGGGCTGCGACCTGCTGCTGCAGCAGCACCGCAGCTGCGTGGCGAAGATCGCACCGGAGCAGATCAGCGGCGTGGACGCGATGGCCGACGAGCTGAAGGCCAAGGCGCAGGTGAAGTCGGCCGACGAGATGACGCAGGAATGCAAGGCCCTGCGCCCGATCGCGCAGATGATGTGGACCGACGAGTGCGCGTGAGGCGGTGACGGCAAGCTGCATCCACGTCAGCGTGGATGCAGGCCAAGGCGCCAACCAAGGTTGGCGTCTACCAGAGCACGGTAGATCCACGCCACGCGTGGATGACTTTCACCGCATCACGCGCGCAGCAGCAACCGCAGGTCGTCGCCCACCTGGCGCTGGTCGACCACGCGCAGGCGGCGCTGCTGGTCCATCGCTTCAATACCGAGGCCAGCCAGCAGCGGGCGGCCGGTATCCCCCAGCAGCGTCGGCGCCTGGTACAGCAGCAGCTCATCCACCCAGCCGCCACGCAGCAGCGCGCCGGCCAGGGTGGCACCGGCTTCGGTATGCACTTCGTTGATGCCGCGCTCGGCCAGCAGTGCCAGCACCGCGCCCAGATCCAGGCGACCATCGATACTCGGCACGCTGGCGAATTCGGCATCGGCCGCATCCGGTGCGCTCACCGCGGCATCGTGCACATACAACGTCGGCGCTCCTCCCTCGCGCACGCGGCTGCATTCCAGCGAGCGCAGGCGGGAATCAAGCACCACACGCAGCGGCGGCATCACCTCGGTGTCGGCCAGGCGTACGGTCAGCATCGGATCGTCGGCCAGTACCGTATCGGCACCGGTGAGGATCGCGCCGGCACGCGCACGCCAGTGCTGCACGTCTTCGCGCGCCGCCGCGCCGGTGATCCACTTCGAGCTGCCATCGGCCATCGCCGTGCGACCGTCCAGGCTGACGGCCAGCTTCACCCGCAGCCACGGGCGGTTGCGCTCCACGCGCGACAAGAAACCCTTGTTGAGTTCGCGCGCCTGCGCCGCCATCAGGCCTTCGCACACCTCGATGCCCGCGTCGCGCAGCAGGTCGAAACCACCGCCGTCGACCTTCGGGAACGGATCGCGCAGCGCCGCAACGACGCGCGACACACCGGCTTCGATCAGCGCCAGCGCGCACGGTGGCGTGCGGCCGAAATGCGCGCAGGGTTCAAGGGTCACGTAAGCGGTGGCACCCCGCGCTTCGCTGCCGGCCTCGCGCAGGGCGAAGACTTCGGCATGCGGGCCGCCGGCACGCTGGTGCCAGCCCTGCCCGACCACGCGTTCGCCATGGGCGATCACGCAGCCGACCATGGGATTGGGGCGGGTGGTGTAGGCAGCACGTTCGGCCAGACGCAGCGCGTTGGCCATGTGCAGGTGGTCGAGGACGGTGAACGGCGTGGTCATGCGGCCATGGTAACGCCGCTGGTGGGGATCCATGCCATCGTGCCAACCAACGGTTGGCACCCACCCATGGATGGGCCATCGGCGCCAACCAAGGTTGGCGTCTACCCGGGGGTCAGCCCTTCTTTTTCTTGGTCAGGGCGATGACATCGCCCAGCAGCTGCAGCTGTTCGGTGCTGGACGGCAGGTCGCGTTCCAGCTTCTCGATCTCCTCGCGGAAATCGGCCACGTCCTCGAAGCTGCGGTAGACCGAAGCGAAGCGCACGTAGCCGACGTGGTCGAGCTTGCGCAGTTCGTTCATCACGAACTCGCCGACCTTGATCGAGGGCACTTCGCGTTCACCGCTGATGCGCAGCTGATGGACGACCGCGCGGACGGCGGCTTCGATCTTCTCTTCGGGCACGGCGCGCTTCTGCAGCGCGCGGTCGAAGCCGGCGCGCACCTTGCGCTGGTCGAAGGCTTCGCGGGTGCCATCACTCTTGACGATGGCCGGCAGCTTCAGCTCGACCGTTTCCAGGGTGCTGAAACGTTCGTTGCAGGCCTCGCACTCACGCCGACGGCGGATCGTCGCGCCGTCTTCGGAGACGCGCGAATCGATGACCCGTGTATCGGCATGCTGGCAGAAGGGGCAATACATGGAACGCCTGGCTCAGGGGGAATACCAATCTGTCATCGTCATGACAGCGTCGCAAAGGTACCTGAGAAGGGCTATTGCAGCAAATACGGGCGGCGCTCAGCCTTGTGCGGCAAGGGGTTGCCGCCAGCGCAGCCACGCCAGATGCGCAGCCGGCAGCAGCAGCGGCGGGCCGTACAGCAACAGCGCAAAGCCCTGCGCGCGTCCGGTCAGCCCGACCACCACGCCCAGCACAACGGCGGGAATGGCCGCGAAGGCGCCGAGCAGCAGCAGGGCCCACCAGACCCGGCCCATGACCTGCATGCCCAATCGGCCCTGCAGCAGGAAATCGGCGCCGATGCGCACCCAGACGACGATGCCCAGTGCCCCGGCAACGCCCCAGCAGACCAGCAGCAACCGGCTCAGCAGGCGGGTTTCCTGCATCAGGCCGGAGTACACGCCGACAAGGGCCACGGTGCCGCCCAGCAGCAGGCCGGGCAGGCCAAACAACAGGACCAGTGCGAGGTGCAGGCGTTTGTGCAGGCGCTCATCCATGTGCGTCGCTTCCTGGGTGCTGGGGTCAGAGCCCTTCCCTGCGGGAAGGGATCCGACCCCACTCCCCGATCAACCGTAGACCGGGTACTTGCGGCACTGCGCGCTGACGGCGTCGCGCACGCGGGCGATGACGGCGTCATCGGCCGGGGCGTCGAGCACGTCGGCGATCCAGTTGGCCAGGTCCATGCAGTCCTGTTCGACGTAACCACGGGTGGTCACGGCCGGGGTGCCCAAGCGCAGGCCCGAGGTCACAAACGGCGAACGCGGGTCGTTCGGCACCGAGTTCTTGTTGACGGTGATGTGGGCCTTGCCCAGCGCGGCTTCCGCGTCCTTGCCGGACACGTCCTTGCCGATCATGTCGACCAGCATCAGGTGGTTCTGGGTGCCGCCGGAGACGATCTTGTAGCCACGCGCGATGAGCGTGTTGGCCATCGCCTGGGCGTTCTTCACCACCTGCTGCTGGTAGGCGGTGAAGCCCGGCTCCAGCGCTTCCTTGAAGGCCACGGCCTTGGCGGCGATGACGTGCATCAGCGGGCCGCCCTGGATGCCCGGGAACACCACCGACTGCAGCTTCTTGACCAGGTCTTCGTCGGCGCCCTTGGCGACGATGATGCCGCCGCGCGGGCCGCGCAGGGTCTTGTGGGTGGTCGAGGTGACCACGTGGGCATGTTCCAGCGGGCTCGGGTAGACACCAGCGGCGACCAGGCCGGCCACGTGGGCCATGTCGACGAACAGGTAGGCACCGACCTTGTCGGCGATGGCGCGGAAGCGCGCCCAGTCGATCACCTGCGAATAGGCCGAGAAACCAGCCACGACCATCTTCGGCTTGTGCTCCAGGGCCAGGCGCTCGACTTCGTCGTAATCGATCAGGCCCTGGTCGTTGACGCCGTACTGCACGGCGTTGAACAGCTTGCCCGAGGCGTTGACCTTGGCACCGTGGGTGAGGTGGCCGCCGTGGGCCAGGCTCATGCCGAGGATGGTGTCACCCGGCTGCAGCAGGGCGAAGTACACGGCCTGGTTGGCCTGCGAACCGCTGTGCGGCTGCACGTTGGCGTAGTCCGCGCCAAACAGCTGCTTCAGGCGGTCGATCGCCAGCTGCTCGGCGATGTCGACGTATTCGCAGCCACCGTAGTAGCGCTTGCCCGGGTAGCCTTCGGCGTACTTGTTGGTCAGCTGGCTGCCCTGGGCCTCCATCACGGCCGGGCTGGTGTAGTTCTCGCTGGCGATCAGCTCGACGTGGTCTTCCTGACGCTGGGTTTCGGCGGCGATGGCCTTGGCCAGTTCGGGATCGTAGGTTTCGATGCGGACGTCACGCGGGAACATCGGTTACTCCGGCAGGCAGGGAAAAGGGGGGTACGGCACAGCCCCTGATTGTAGCCCCGTGGCGGCCTGCCGGGGCCGAAAGGGACGGGGCCGGATCCCCGTGGAGGAGATCCGGCCCCGTATGGTTTTGCCGGTGGGCCTGGGCTTGGATCCCTTCCCTGCGGGAAGGGATCCGACCCCGTTGCCGGCTCAGCGGCTGAGCACGTACTGGGCGATGACGCCGGTGGCGATGGCCACCAGCAGCATGTTGCCGCGATCATCCCGGATCCACTGGTGGCCGTAGGGCGGGCGGCGCAGATGGTAGCGCGGGTAGTCGTTCACCACGTAGACCGGGCCGCGGTAGTAATCGCGGTAGCGGTGGCCGACCTGCCAGCCGTAGCCCGGGCCCGGGCGATAGCCGGGGCGGTAGACCACGCGCGGCGGCGGCGGTGCCGGATGGTAGTAGCGGCGGTCATGGTCGCGGCGCCAGTCACGGCGCGCATCGCGGCGGTCGCGTTCATAGTCGCGGCGCGCCTCGCGGACGTCGTGGCGGTACTCGCGACGATCATCGCGGCGGTCTTCGCGCCACTCGCGGCGGTCACGGTGGTCGTTGTCGGCAAAGGCCGGGGTGACTGCGCCCAGCGCCAGCACAGAGGCCATGGCCCCGGCCACGATAAGGGTGATGCGCATGACAGACCTCTGTTGAAGTGGATGGTGATGTCCATATTGCGCAACCGATCTGAACCGTTTCCGGCTGGAAACGCTTCCCGCTGACGCGTTCAACTCAGTATTCAGCCTTCGGCCAGCCCCACGGGGCCCCGGCAGGCGCGGCCGCGAACCGGTTCCGGCTATAATTGGCGGTATTCCATTCAGTCTGTGCCCGCTGTCGTCCGGGATCTTCCCGCTGACGGACGGGTGCAGGGCCGCGCCCCTACGGAGACCTCATGTCCTCGCAATACATCTACACCATGAACCGCGTGTCCAAGGTGGTCCCGCCCAAGCGGCAGATCATCAAGGACATCTCGCTGTCCTTCTTCCCGGGCGCGAAGATCGGCCTGCTGGGCCTGAACGGCGCTGGCAAGTCCACCGTGCTGAAGATCATGGCCGGCGTGGACACCGATTTCGAGGGCGAAGCCCGCCCGCAGGCCGGCATCAAGGTCGGCTACCTGGCGCAGGAACCGGAACTGGACCCGACCAAGACCGTGCGTGAAGCGGTAGAAGAAGGCGTGGGCGAAGTGCTGCAGGCCCAGGCTGCGCTGGACGCGGTCTACACGGCCTATGCCGAGGAAGGCGCCGACTTCGACGCGCTGGCCAAGGAACAGGAGCGCCTGGAGGCGATCCTCGCCGCTGGCGACGCGCACACCCTGGAAAACCAGCTGGACGTGGCCGCCGATGCGCTGCGCCTGCCGCCGTGGGATGCCGTGGTCGGCAAGCTGTCCGGTGGTGAAAAGCGCCGCGTAGCACTGTGCCGCCTGCTGCTGCAGAAGCCGGACATGCTGCTGCTCGACGAACCGACCAACCACCTCGACGCCGAGTCGGTGGAATGGCTGGAACAGTTCCTGGCGCGCTACACCGGCACCGTCGTGGCGGTCACCCATGACCGCTACTTCCTGGACAACGCCGCCGAGTGGATCCTGGAACTGGACCGCGGCCGCGGCATTCCGTGGAAGGGCAACTACACCGACTGGCTGACCCAGAAGGATGAGCGCCTGAAGCAGGAAGACAACCAGGAAAAGGCCCGCCAGAAGGCGATCCAGAAGGAACTGGAATGGTCGCGCCAGAACGCCAAGGGTGGCCGTACCAAGGGCAAGGCCCGTCTGGCCCGCCTGGAAGAGCTGCAGTCGGTCGATTACCAGAAGCGCAACGAGACCAATGAAATCTTCATCCCGCCGGGCGAGCGCCTGGGCAACGCGGTGATGGAGTTCAAGAACGTCTCGAAGAAGTTCGGCGACCGCCTGCTGTTCGACAACCTGAGCTTCCTGGTGCCGGCCGGCGCCATCGTCGGCATCATCGGCCCGAACGGTGCCGGTAAGTCGACCCTGTTCAAGATGATCACCGGCCAGGAAAAGCCGGATACCGGCGAGATCGTGGTCGGCCCGACCGTGAAGCTGTCCTACGTGGACCAGAGCCGCGACGCGCTGGAAGGCAACCACAACGTCTTCCAGGAAATCGCGGGCGGCCTGGACATCCTCAACATCAACGGCATCGAGATCCAGTCGCGCGCCTACATCGGCCGCTTCAACTTCAAGGGCCAGGACCAGCAGAAGATGGTCGGTTCGCTGTCCGGTGGTGAGCGTGGCCGCCTGCACATGGCCAAGACCCTGCTGCAGGGTGGCAACGTGCTGCTGCTGGACGAACCGTCCAACGATCTGGACATCGAAACCCTGCGTGCGCTGGAAGATGCGCTGCTGGAGTTCCCGGGCAACACCTTCGTCATTTCGCATGACCGCTGGTTCCTGGATCGCATCGCGACCCACATCCTGGCGTTCGAAGGTGATTCGCACGTGGAGTTCTTCCAGGGCAACTATCGCGAGTACGAAGAAGACAAGCGCCGCCGCATGGGCGACGACGCCGCGCCGAAGCGCCTGCGCTTCAAGGCGCTGAAATAAGGCAACCGGAAAGGCCGCGCTCGCGCGGCCTTTCTCTTTCGGCAGGTCACCACCGTTGGTGGTGACGCCCAATTGTTGTGAGATCCCCCATGTCCCTGTTCGAACGCCTGTTTCAGCTGCAGCAGCACGGCACCACCGTGCGCACCGAGCTGCTGGCCGGTGTCACCACCTTCCTGACGATGTCCTACATCGTCTTCGTCAACCCGGAAATCCTGGGCACCACGGGCATGGATGCCGGCGCAGTGTTCGTCGCCACCTGCCTGGCCGCCGCGCTGGGTTCGGCAGTGATGGCACTGGCAGCCAATTTTCCGGTAGGCATGGCGCCGGGCATGGGCTTGAATGCGTTCTTCGCTTTTACGGTAGTGGGCGCGGCCGGCCTGCCGTGGCAGCAGGCGCTGGGCGCGGTGTTCATCTCCGGCCTGGTGTTCCTGGTGCTGTCGCTGACCGGCGTGCGCGCGTGGCTGGTGGCCGGCATTCCGTCGTCGCTGCGCTCGGCCATCGTGGCCGGCATCGGCCTGTTCCTGGCGATCATCGCGCTGCAGAAATCCGGGGTGATCGTCGGCAACGAAGACACCCTGGTGGCGCTGGGCCCGCTGAACACGGCACCGCCGCTGCTGGCGCTCGGTGGCTTCCTGCTGATCGCGGTGCTGGAAGCCCGCCGCGTACGCGGTGCGATCCTGATCGGCATCCTCGCCGTCACCGGCGCCGGCTGGGCGCTGGGTGACGTGCAGTACCACGGCCTGGTCTCGCTGCCGCCGAGCCTGGCACCGACCTTCCTTCAGCTGGACCTGCCCGGCCTGCTGCACCACGACGGCGGCGCGCCGATCGCGGTGCTGCTGCAGGTGGTGCTGGTGTTCGTGCTGGTGGAGGTGTTCGATGCCACCGGCACGCTGTACGGCGTGGTCGGTCGTGCCGGCCTGCTGAAACTGCCGGGCGCGCAGAAGCGCTTCGGCCGTGCGCTGCTGGCCGACAGCACCGCCATCGTGGCCGGTTCGCTGCTGGGCACCAGCAGCACCACCGCCTTCGCCGAAAGCGCCTCCGGCGTGCAGGTGGGCGGCCGTACCGGCCTGACCGCACTGGTGGTGTCGGCGCTGTTCCTGGCCGCGCTGCTGTTCTCGCCGCTGGCAGCGATGGTGCCCGCCTATGCCACCTCGCCAGCGTTGCTGTTCGTGGCCGGCCTGATGCTGCGCGAACTGGTGGAAGTGGACTGGAGCGACCTGACCGAATCGGTGCCGGCCGCGCTGTGTGCGCTGGCGATGCCGTTCACCTATTCCATCGCCAATGGCCTGGCATTCGGCTTCATCGCCTATGCCGCGCTGAAGGCCGGCACCGGCCGCTGGCGCGAGGTGCACCCGGCGGTGTGGCTGGTGGCGACGCTGTTCGTGCTGCGTTACGCGTTGGAGTAAGGCGACCGCGCTGCGCGCTCGCCGGGCATGGCCCGGCGCTACCGGAAAATGAGCGGCGCCGGCGGCAGGTCAGTTGTACGTGATGGTGAACGTCGCGGTGCCGTTGGCCTCGCCTGCTCCCACCGTACCGGCCTGGGTCTGGATGTAACGCGCGCGCAGCGGCAGGCTCATCGACGAGGTGCCACTGACGGTGTCACCCAGCATCAGGCTGTCGCCGAAGGTGATGTTCTGCTCGCTGCTGCCGTTGCGGCGCACGATCTGGATGCCGATGCGGGTGGCGCTGTTGATGCCGCTGGTGATGGCCAGCGTGCCGGGCTGGTTGCCACTGGCCGACGTGGCATCGAGCTGGATGCCGATGGTGCTCTGGTACTGCGCCACGTTGCTGCCCTGGCAGCGCAGGGTGATGTTGAAATCACGATCCACGGCACGCGAGCCCACGCCGGTGAAGGACGAGTTCGGCACACTGCCGAAATCCACCACGATGTTGCGGCTGCCGGCATCCACCTCGCAGGTGGGGCTGACGACGGTGGTGCCTGTGGCACGGAATGTCGAGGTCAGCACCGGCCGGCCCACGCCATCGCCGTTGTAGTAGTAAGTGGTGAAGCGCCCGGTAGGGGCAATGCTGCCCGAACCGGTCTGGGCGGCCGTCTTGATCAGCTGCACCCGGAACGAGCCACCACTCAGCGACAGGGTCGTGTTGCGGCTGAGCTGCAGGGTATGCGGATAGTAGGTCTGGATGTCGCCTGAATTTCGATAGACACGGATGCCGACGCCGGCCACATCGGTGGCATAGACGTTGGAAAAATTCGCCACGGCGCGTTGCTGGGCAGCGTTGTTGAAGATGCCGATCGCGCTGCCGCCGGAACCATCGCAGCTGGCGATGCTGTTGCGGCTGTCAATGCCAACCACAAGTTCCTTGATGATTCCGCCCACGGGCGTGCTGGGCAGGATGACGACCTGCCCCATATCCATCTGGACATCCTGCGGCACGAAGGTGCGGGGGTTGTTGAGCCCGCACGACGCCAGCGCCTGCCCCGACAAGCCCAGGCCAATGCCCGCGGCCAGCAGGCCCATCGCCAGGGTGCCCCTGCGGAACGTCTTCATCGGCATGCTGCCTCCACGGCAATCAATCCGGCAGGGCCGGCCGTGGTGCCCGCAGGCACCGTGTATTCAAGGGTACAACGCTGGTCGGCGGCAACGCCCCACTCGACCAGCAGCTGGCCGCGGTCGTGTTCGCTGCGCACATAGACGCGGCCACCCTGCCCGACCATGCCCACCGGCTGGCCCTGCTCGTCCTTCACCTGCGAGCCGAACGGCAGCGTGCTGCCATCGGCATTACGGACCTGGATGAGCAGCGCACGGCCCTGGCGAGTATCGAAGCGCAGGTAGCTGATGGCACCGGCATACGGCGCGATCGACTGGCTGCTGCCGTCCAGCTCCACGTCCTGCGACATGCCCTGCGGGTCAAGGGTGATCGTATTGAGGCGGTACGGCGAAACATAGGGCACCACCGCGTAGCCACGACCGTCGATGCGCAGGCCCGGTGCGTTGGTGACGCGTGCGTCGCGCGCGCCCTTGGCCTCGACCAGCACCATGGTGTCGCCACGCTGCGGGGTGAAGGTAACGCCGCCGGCGTGGACCACCATGCTGCCATTGGCGCCCACCGATGCCTGGCGGAAATCGCTGGACTGGCCGTAGGAGCCACTGAGCGAGGCATAGCGGCTGCGGTACTCGGCGTTGGCAGTGGCGGTGGATGCGCCGTTGCGGCTGTCCGAGAACGCTGCGCCATAGGTGAAGTTGCCATCCGCGCCGGCCGCACCGGTCATGCCGATGCGGCTGTTGTCGTAACCGCTGCGGTCGCGCACACCGAGGTCGGCACTGAAGGACATCGGCTGGCCGCTGCGGCGTCCCAGCGGAACACTGAGCGACAACAGGTATTGGGTGTCGGCCGTGCCGCCGTCCCCCTGCTCGGTCCGCACCGCGGAGATGCCGTAGTTCAGCGAGCGCCATGCGTTGTTGTAGCCCAGCTGGTACTGCTTGCTGGTACCGGGGCGATCATAGAAATCGCGCATCGCACCAGTGAGGTACAGCGCGCCGCCATGCTCGCCCAGCGGCTGGTTCAGGGTCAGCTGGAACTGGCTGCGCTGGCGCCCACGCAGGGCAGGATCGATGCCCCGCGCGTCGTCCTCGCGCGCCAGCAGCGCATCCTGCTGGCTGTAGAAGCCGCCGGTGGAATAGCGGTACGCGGCCAGCGCGAAGTTGGTATTGGTCTCACTGATGAGGTTGGCGTAGCTCAGGCGCACACTGGCACCGGAACGGCCGGCCATGTGATCGAACTCCGTCCGCGCGTGGGTGACATCGACGGCGAAGGCACCCAGCGGCGTGGCCAGGCCAACGCCATACAGCACCGAGCCGTAGCCCTTGCCCAGCGCGCTGCCGCCATACACGGTGAACCGGTTGCTGAGGCCGCGCTGGTAGGTGCCCTGCAGCATCCACGGGTCATCCAGCAGCTGTGCGCTGCGCACCTGGCCGGCGGTGAGCGCGTAACGCGAAACGCCCTGGCGCAGCATCTGCGGCACCGAGCCGAACGGCACCTTGAACGCGCGGCGGCGGCCGTCCGCCTCGATCACCAGCACTTCCAGGTCGCCGCCGTAGCCGGTCGGGTACAGGTCATCAATGACGAAGCTGCCCGGCGATACGGTGGAGGAGTAGATCAGCTGCTGGTTCTGCCGCACTTCGATGCGCGCGTTGGTCTCGGCGATGCCGCGCACCACCGGTGCGTAGCCACGCAGCGAATCGGGCAGCATGCGGTCATCGGTGACCAGGCTGATGCCGCGGAAACCGATCGAATCAAACAGCTCTCCACTGGTGTAGGCATCGCCCACGGTCAGCAGGCCGCGCACCTGCGGGATACCGCGCTGGGCGTAGGTGGCAATGCTCTGCCAGTGACGGCCATCGCCGCTGTTCCAGGTCAGGTTGGAATCATGGCGGAACTGCCAGCCCCCCAGGTTCAGGCCTGCATTGAGGCCGAGATAGGCACTCTGGTTGCGGCCACCGTCTTCGGTGCGCAGGTCGCTGTTGATGGCGTTGAAGCTGTAGCCGACGAAGCCGGCGTTGATGCCGCGGTCCCACAGCGCCGGGCTGACGTAGCCACGCGCCTGGCGGCGCAGGAACACCTGCGGAATGCTCAGGTCGTAGCGCAGGTTGCCGCCGTCGTAGGCGCCGAAGGCATCAGCCATGCGCTGCTGTACCGGCACGCAGGCAGCGGCATCGATGGCCAGTGCAGGATCCTGCTGGGCCAGCACTGCTTCGCTGTCCACGCCGAACTCCTCCAGCAGCGGCATGCCGAGGCAGGCGTCCACCTTGCCCTGTGCGTCAGCCTTGAACTGCAGGTCGCGGCGGCCCTGCCAGGCACCATTGACGTAGATGTCGACGCGGTAGGTACCGGCCACCATCGGGTTGCCGTTGGCGAAGGAGGACAGATCCACCTTGCCGGCCTGCCCGGAAAGGAAACTTGAATTGAACTGGGCCTGTTCCGGCACGCGCGCGGTGGCCGCAGCACTCTGCGCCATCAGCGCCTGCTCGCCGAGGTTGGCTGGCGCCGCCACGGCCCATCCTGGGCAGGCGATACCCGCAGCCAGCAGGCACACGGCCTGCTGAATCGACAATGTCAATCTGTTTCCAATCACACTGACATTCCTTGACGACGGCCGCGATGCAGCCATGACGGGGGGCGCTGGCTGCATGCAGCCGTCCGATCAGCTCCCGCTTCCGACGGCGACGGTGCGCTCCACGCGCCCGCCGAAATCATTGATGGTGGTGAAGCGCACCTGTGCGGTGGTGGCCGGCACGGTGAACTCCAGCTGCTGGCCAGGTGCCAGCATTTTTCCCTGTTCCTCGACCACCGCATCCTGGGTGCCTGCCAGCGCACGCACTTCGGCCAGGGTGACGTGGAACGGGCTCGGATTTTCCACGCGCAGGCGGTTGCCCGTGCGGCTCCAGCGCAGCAGCGCGGGCGCATCGTTGGCGGTGCCGGCCAGCCCCTGCGGGCGATAGAACAGCTTCAGGCGCGAGCGGAATGCAACCTGCAGCAGGTTCTGTTCTTCACCCGGGGTGGCCTGCGGCGAGGGCGGCACATCCAGCACGTTGAACCAGAACACCGACTCACGGTCGCTGGGCAGCGCCTTGCCGGTGAAGATGATGCGCAGCGCCTGGCTGCGGCCGGCTTCCACGCGGCTGATCGGCGGGGTCAGCACGAACGGGGCGTCGCTCGTTTCCGGCGTCTGCTCCGCATCACCCGAATCAATCCAGGCCTGGACCAGCGACGGCGTGTCGCCGGTGTTCTCCACCTGCACGGTCACTTCGCGCGCCTGCGCCGGATAGATCACCCGGGTACCGTTGATGACGACACCTGCCAGGGCGCTCTGGCACAGCGGCAGCGAGAGCGCCGCCAGCAGCAGCGCCCGGGAAAGGATGGCTTTCATCGGAAGGACGACCCGGGAAATGGAACAAAGCCCTGCCCGATGGCTGAATCGGGCAGGGAGGGTGCAGCTACGATCAGTTGTAGATGATCGTGTACTTGACGCTGCTGGCGACGTCGCCGGCGGTCGACTGACCGGTGGCGAAGTACTGGGCGGCGTAGTCCAGCTTGGCCGCGCCCTTGTCGGCGACATCGGTCCAGGTACCGGCCTGCAGCGTGCCGGTGCCACTCACCTTCACCGCGCTGCCGTTGGCGGTCAGCAGCTGCAGCTGCACGTTGGTGGCGCTGGTGCTGCCGCTGAGGGTGTTGACCAGGTTGCCGGTGCTCGAGTCGACGGTGACGCCCGGCTCGAAGTAGGTGGCTACCTTGCCGGCAGCGCAGTTGGTCAGGTTGATCGAGAAGGCGGTACGACCAGCGACGTCACCGGCGGTCTTCAGGGCGGTGGTACCGACCGGCGGCAGGGCAACGGTGAAGTCCTTGCTGGTGCCGGCGTTGATCTCGCAGGTCTTGGCGGTGACCTTGCCGGTGAAGTTGATCGTGCCATCGGCAGCGTTGGCGGCCAGCGGTGCGGCGGCGAGCAGGAGGACGGCGAACAGATTGATCTTGCGCATTTGCTTTCTAACCCTACTGAGAAATGTGGACGTAGAGGAGGAAGCAAGGAGCACTGCCGGGCATCAGACCCATCCTTGCGTCTCACCTGTGGCCGGACCCGTGATGAAGCCATCCTTGGGGTCCGAGTCGACAGTATAGATCACAAATGTGATGCAGTTCACGCATTAGATGTGCCGCAACGCACATTGACGCCAAATATTTGGCGTGATACGCCGCCATGCGTTCGACGACTCTCGGACGCACGTCACACTCCTGAAGAACGTGGTTTACACGCGTGTCACGCAGCTAGGAGGAGGCTGTTTTCGAGGCAAAAACGCAATATTTGACGCGCATCACTATTGCTCAGTGACGCGCCTTCCAGATCGGAATTCTGACCCTTAAAGACCGTTCGGGGCTGTCGTTAACAGACTCATACCGAACCAGAGAACGTCATGAAGACCTCGATCCTGCTCTGCGTGGCCCTGATGGGTGTCAGTTCGCTGGCACATGCCGATGGCGGCACGATCCGCTTCAGCGGTCGCATCGTCGATCCGGGCTGTTCGGCGCGCGTGGACGCACAGCAGCTGCGCCTGGAAGGCTGCCCGCTGTCGGCCAAGGGCGCGACGGTCGCACTGGTGGCGATGGATGAAGGCCAGGGCGCGGTGCTGCGCGATGGCAAGCGCCAGGGCCAGCAGCTGGCCGTGGCCGCACGCAGCCTGCGCGCGGGTGATCTGGTGTTCTCGGAAAGCTACCGCCTGGAAGCCCCGACGCAGCAGCCGCTGCAGGGGGCTTACCTGGTGCGCGTCGACTACCCCTGAGCCTCCCGCCCAGGCAGACCGACCCGGGGATCAGCCCTGGGGCGTTTCCGGCGGCAGCTCGAAGACCTGCCGCAGGTAGCTGAGATAGCCCGGGTCATCGCACATGCTCTTGCCCGGCGAATCGCTCAGCTTGGCCACCGGCTGGCCGTTGCAGCGGACCATCTTGATGACGATGTTGAGCGGAGTCGGGCCAAGATCGTTGGTCAGGTGCGTACCGACGCCGAACGCCACCTGGCAGCGCCCACGGAAGTAGTCGTACAGGCGCATGACCTTGGTGATGTCCAGGCCATCACTGAAGACCAGCACCTTGCTGCGCGGATCGACGCGGCGCTGCTGGAAGTGGGCGAGCATGCGATCACCCCAGTCGAAAGGATCGCCCGAATCGTGGCGTACGCCGTCGAACAGCTTGCAGAAGTACATGTCGAAATCGCGCAGGAACGCATCCAGGCCGACCACGTCGGACAGGGCGATGCCGAGGTCGCCGCGGTATTCGCGCGCCCACGATTCGAGCGCGGCCACCTGCGAATCACGCAGGCGCGGGCCGAGGGCCTGGAACGCCTGCAGGTATTCGTGGGCCATGGTGCCGTGCGGGGTCATGCCGTACAGGCGGGCGAAGTGCACGTTGCTGGTGCCGACCAGCTGCGGGCCGAGCGCATCGCGCAGCAGCGGCAGCAGGCGCGCATGCCAGTCGCGTGAGTAGCGGCGGCGGCTGCCGTAATCGGCGATGCGGCACTGTTCGAACCCGGGGGTATCGCGCAGCAGCGCGGCCTTGGCCTGCAGGCGGCGTTCGCCCTCGGCGAAATCAGCGGTGGTGGTGTTGCGGAACCAGACTTCGTTGATGATCGCCAGCAGCGGCACTTCGAACAGGATGGTGTGCAGCCAGGGGCCGGTGATGTCCAGATCGATCTCGTCCGGCACCGTCGTCGACGGCTTCAGCTGGATGTACTTGCGATCCAGGTGGAACAGGCCGAGGAAATCGGCGAAGTCGGGCTTCACGAAGCGCAGGCCACGCATGTAGTCCAGCTCTTCGTTGCTGAAGCGCAGGCTGCACAGGTGGTCGATTTCTTCGTTGATCTGGTCGATGTAGCTCGCCAGATCGATACCGGGGGTGCGGCACTTGAACCGGTACTGGACCAGGGCGCCGGGGTGCTGGTGCAGCACCGCCTGCATCATGGTGAACTTGTACAGGTCGGTGTCGAGCAGGGACTGGATGATGGCCATGAGGCAATTATGCGCCCGTTCGGGTGAACCGCGTTTCCCGGGCCCGGCTGCGGGTAGATCCACGCCATGCGTGGATGCCCCGCCCCACCCCGCCGTCAGAGCGCCTTGCGCAGCAGCCGCGGCACCAGCATCAGCGCATGGGCCCATATCGCGCCCCACACCAGCACCCGCACCAGCGCCGAGCGCTGCTTCGCCTCGAACTTGCTGAAGTAGCGCCACAGTCCACGGTGCTTGTGCCACTCGACGAAGAACGGCCGCGAGCGGCTGGACACCCCGCGCACGTGCGTCACCCGCAGATCATTGGCGATGGCCACCACGCCGCCGGCCTCGCGCACGCGGCGGCACAGGTCCAGGTCCTCGGCGTGCAGGCGGTAGCCGGCATCCCAGCCACCGAGGCGGTCGAACAGCGCCCGCGGCATCAGCAGCAACGCACCGGACAGCGCCGGCACCTGCTGCATCGCCTGCACCGGGTCGCGCGGAATGGCCAGCCGTCCACCGCGCCCGGGCGATCGCAGCATGGCCAGGAAATCGGGATCGCGGCGGCGCACGGCGTCGTCGGCAAAGCCGTGCTCGTCCACCTGCTCCACGCCCAGCAGGCAGTCACCGAGTTCCAGCGCGCGCAGGCGCAGCGCCGCCAGGGTGTCCTCCTCCACCAGCAGGTCAGGATTGATGAAGGCCAGCCAGGGGCCGCTTGAATCGGCCACGCCCTGGTTGTTGGCGGCGGCAAAGCCGGGGTTGTCCGGGTTGCCGATGAAGCGCACCCGCGGGTCGTGACTGGCGTGGCGCTGCACGATCTCCAGCGTGTCATCCTGCGAACCGTTGTCGACCACCCGGATCTCGGCCACGTCCTGCGCCTGGCGCAGGCGCGACAGGCAGGCATCGATGGTGCTGCCGCTCTGGTAGGTGACGACGATGGCGGCGATGGCAGGGTTCAAGCAGGCGACTCCGGCGGCGATGGCGTGGCGAACAGGTCGCCCTGCTCTCGCGGCATTATCGCCTGCTGCAACCGCTGCTGCAGGTCATCGCGCAGCGCATGCAGCGGGTCGTGCATGAGGAAATCGGCCAGCCGAGGCATCCAGCCCGGCCAGCGCGCGGCCAGGGCCTCCAGATCGCCCTCGCGGCTGACCGCCTCGCCGGCGCGGCTGACGAAGGCGTTTTCGCACAACACGTTGCGCCAGCCCAGCCCCGCCATGCGCAGGCTGAGGTCGACCAGTGCCGCGTTCCAGCCGAGATAGCTGTCGGTGTCGAGGCCACCGGCACGGCGCCGCGCGTTGCCGCGCACCAGTACGGCATGGGTGACCGCCGAGGGCAGTTCCGGATGCAGGTTCGGCAGGCTTGCACAGGTGTGGGCCAGCAGTGCGGTATCGGCCGGCTCGGGATTGATTTCGCCCAGCCGCGGCCATGCGGCGGTTTCGCCGGCATTGCACCAGGGCGTGGCGGTGGCGATGGCGGCATCGCGGGCGAACGCGGCCTGCAGCCGCTGCAGCCAACCGGGCGCGGGCACGCTGTCCGGGGCGAGGACGGCAACGTCCAGTCCCTCGCAGGCGCGCAGCATTTCATCGAGGTGGGCGACTTCGCCGAGCGGTCGCGCGCGACGGGTGTATTCGGCCTGCAGCGGTGTATGCGCGAGCCAGTGCTCGACCACGGCCTGCGCCCGCGGCCCGGCCTGTGCGTCATCGGCCAGCCATACCGCGGTGCCCGCGGAGGTGCCGGCGTCGAGCGCGGCCAGGCAGCGGTCGAGCGCGGCATCGTCCACGCCCAGCGGCAACAACACGATCGCCCCCATCCCGCCTCCGTGGTAGTCGCTGGCGGTAGCGTAGCACTGGCAGGGCTGCGCCCTGCACCTGCCGAGGCAACGGCAACGGCCAGAGCAACAGCAGAAGCTGGGTTCCTGGGGGATGGCGGGGTGGGTCCGGTTGAGGGGGACGCCGTAAACCCGTCCATGGGGGCTTGGTCGCGGCATCCATGCCGCTCACACCCCCTCAACCGGATCCACCCCGCCTTCGACAGACCTCCGCGATCTGTCAGAGCACGGGGTCGGATCCCGTTGCTGCGCAACGGGCTCCGACCCCATGTTGAATATTGATCTCTGATGGAAAAATCGTGTCGACCAAGGTCGACACCTACCAAAAGCTGCGCGTCCCAGTAGATCCACGCCATGCGTGGATGAATTCATTCGATATCCGACAGATGTGCCGACCAATGGTCGGCACCCACCAACAGCAGCCGTAGCCCACAGCCGCGTGAAACTGTCGAAGGCGGGGCACTGTGGGTTTGCGGGGTGTGAGCCGCATGGATGCGGCGACCAAGC
>NZ_JAMOKY010000083.1:0-265 GCF_024499815.1 Stenotrophomonas testudinis
CCATCGGCGCAGCTGCGTTTCACTTCCGAGTTCGGGATGGGATCGGGTGGTTCCACAGCGCTAATTTCACCAGGGAGACGGTTGCAGCAGCGCTTGCAGCGCCAGCTCGCGATCTTGCCCTTGGGGCGGAAGGTACCCGGAAAAGCAGTGCCTTCACTTAATAAGAAAAAACCCCACTGCGTGAGCAGCGGGGTTTTTGGGTGTAAACCCTGGCGATGACCTACTCTCGCATGGCTTGAGCCACACTACCATCGGCGCAGCTGCG